>CANLAY010000009.1 GCA_947488635.1 Candidatus Nanopelagicaceae bacterium | reverse complement strand
GAACCAGGCGAGCGCGCTCTTGCCCCAACTGGTATCGCAATCGCACTGCCTAATGGTTACGCCGCATTCGCTCATCCTCGTTCAGGGCTTGCGATTAAGCACGGGGTTTCTATGGTCAATACGCCAGGCACCATTGATGCTGGTTTCCGTGGTGAACTACAGATAATTCTGATCAACCTTGATCCGCGTGAAGCTATTTCATTTAAACGTGGCGATCGAATTGCCCAGTTAGTTTTTCAGAAAGTAGAGCATGCTGAGTTTGTTGAAGTTCAAGAGTTGCCTGGTTCAGGTCGCTCTGATGGGGGCTTCGGCTCAACTGGATTGCCTTAGTCATGAGTGATCAAAAGAAAGTAATTGACGCACTCGGTGGCAAAAAAGGTTTATTAGATTCTGGCCTGCCAGCACTGGTGTTCTTAATTGCTTTTAACATCGGCAAAGATCTACAGCGCGCTGCCACTGCTGCGATTATCACCGCACTAGTTCTAGCGATCTTACGGTTGGCCAAGAAAGACACTCTGCAGCATGTTATTTCTGGCTTAATCGGTGTTGTTTTCTGTGCCTTCCTGGCGCGTAAGACAGGTTCAGCAGTTGATTACTACTTGCCGGGTTTGATCATCAATATTGTTTATGGTTCGGTTTACTTAGTTGCCAATTTAGTTGGTTTTCCAATTTTAGGGCTAGTACTCGGACCGATTCTGGGCGAGAACTTACATTGGCGCAAAGTGGCCGAACGTAAGCGCGCATACATCAAAGCAAGTTGGCTCTGGGTTGGTTTATTTGCATCTCGCTTAATCGTGCAGTACCCGTTGTATAAAACTGGCAACTTAAATGCTCTCGGTACAGCGCGGCTTGCCATGGGATATCCGCTATTTGCAGCGGTTGCTTGGGGATCTTGGCTAATAATTAGGAAAGCTCCGGCGGCAATTCCACCGGAAAAGAGTTAAAACTAGTTAGCAATAAAACATTGCTTTAGCAGATCTTCTGCTTCAGCTGTTGCCACAAAAAGAAGTTCATCCCCTGCTGTGAATACTTCATGTAGCTTTGGAGTTATAACTCGACCATCACGAACAATTGCAGCGAGCGCTGAATTCTCGGGCAAAGTGATTTCTTCTACGGTCAGACCTAAACAAGATGAGTTATCAGGAAGTGTTAACTCAACTAAACTAGCCTGACCTTGTCGGAACGAGAACAAGCGCACTACATCACCAACAGTTACAGCTTCTTCAACGAGTGCTGAAATAATTCTAGGCGTGGACACTGCAACGTCTACGCCCCAAGATGAATCAAACATCCATTCATTCTTTGGATGGTTGATACGAGCAACCACTCGAGGTACGCCATATTCAGTCTTAGCTAAAAGTGAGGCCACTAAATTAACTTTGTCATCGCCAGTTGCTGCTACTAGAACCTGGCAGGTATCAAGCTTTGCTTTATCAAGTGAAGTAATTTCACAGGCATCGGCTAATAGCCACTCGGCATCTGGAACGCTATCCATCTTTAGTGATTTTGGATCACGGTCAATTAGAAGTACTTGATGGCCGTTATCTAGGAGTTCGCGCGCAATAGCGCGACCTACATTGCCAGCTCCGGCGATTGCAATTCTCACGTTATGACTCCTCGGGGGATTTAGCCAGGGCGGCTTCGACGGCAGCGATTTTGCCTTCTTCCACAATTACATGAACTAAGTCGCCCTCTTGCAAAACTGTGTGCTCATCAGGGATTAAGCCTTCGCCTAAACGAGTAATGAAAGCAACTCGAGCCGAAGTTACATTCTCAATGCGCAAGACCGGAGAGCCATACCAATCAGCAGCTGGATGTACTTCGCTCAAGCTGATGGTGCCTGTGGCATCGCGCCATTCCGAACGAGTTCCTTCTGGCATTATGCGACGAGAAATTTGATCAGTTGCCCAAAGCACGGTGGCAACTGTTGGGATTCCCAGACGTTGATAAATTTCAGCTCGGCCGGAATCATAAATTCGAGCAACTACATTTGAAACCCCGAAAACTTCGCGAGCTACGCGCGCTGCAATGATGTTTGAGTTATCGCCATTACTTACCGCGGCGAAAGCCGATGCAGTTTCAATTCCAGCTTCGACCAAGGTGTCGCGATCAAAGCCAACGCCGGTGACGGTGCGACCCTTAAAGTCAGGGCCGAGTCTGCGGAAAGCTTCGCGAGATTGATCAATTATGGCAACGGAATGGCCAGCGGCCTCAAGTTCGGCTGCTAAGGAAGATCCGACTCGACCGCAACCCATGATTACTACATGCACAAGGATCAACCTACCACCCTTAGGCTTACCAATTATGGAATCTGAGCGTACCGAAGCAAAAAAGAGGGCGTTTAGAGTGGGTGAAAAGTTCACTACCACCATTGAAAAAGTGGCTCATGGCGGCCACTTCATTGCCCGGCATGAAGGTGCGGTTTTCTTTATCCGCCATGGAATTCCTGGTGAAACGGTAATTGTTGAAGTTACTAGCACGGGCAAATCATTTAACCGCGGTGATGTTGTTGAAGTGATTGAACCTTCGGCAGATCGCGTTAAAGCCCCTTGTAGTTACGCTCATCGCTTGGGCTGCGGGGGCTGCGATTTCCAACATATCTCGATTTCTGTCCAGCGCTACTTAAAGAGTGAAGTGATTACTGAACAATTCGCACGCATTGCAAAAATGGATTTAAAGGTTGCGGTCGAAGAAGTGGCAGAACCACTCCATTGGCGAACTCGAGCAATCCTAAATATTGATGGCTCTGGCAAAGTTGGCTTCTTTGGATCACGCAGCCACAACTCAATTCAAATCGATGATTGTTTAACATGTGTGCCAGAATTAAAATTGACCGAGATAACTTCGCGCACCTGGCAGCCAAATACAAAATTAGAAATTAGCGCCAATAATTCAGGTGATCGCATCATCGCAAATGCGGCAGTAATCGAAGGACCGAAAGAACTTGTCGAAGCTGTCGGTGAGAATACTTTCCAAGTAAGTCATTCTTCCTTTTGGCAGAGCCACAAGTTGGCACCAGCTGTATTAACTGATGCCGTAATGCAATTTGCTGAATTACAAAGCGGCAATCAAGTGCTAGATCTATACGGGGGAGTTGGCTTGTTTACTGCAGCCGCTTTATCAGCAGTTGGCGCAACCGGCCGCGTAGATTTAGTTGAAGCAAGTTCGAGTGCAATTGGTGATGCCAAAATTAATTTTGCAAATGTGCCGAATGTGAATATCTATCTGGGCGATGTCGCAAAAATAATGCCGCGAATTGGTACGGCTGATGTCGTAATTCTTGACCCACCTCGCGAAGGTGCCGGACAATTAGTTTTGCAGCAGATATCTGCGTTAAATCCGCAGCGAATTGTTTATGTGGCTTGTGACCCAGCGGCCCTTGCCCGCGACTGTGCTTTTGCTAACGATCTAGGTTGGCAGCTAACTAATGTGCGCGCATTTGATTTATTTCCGATGACTCACCACATCGAGATGGTTGCGTTGTTTACCCGCTCTGCGATAGATTAGGAAAGTATCTTGACATCAAGATACTTTTTTAGGAGGAGCAAGTGAGTAAGAATTCCTTCCAGGCCCAGACTTCACTCGAGGTTGCTGGCCAGAGCTATCAGATCTTCGATATTACGAAGTTACCTGAAGCAGCATCGCTGCCATTTAGCTTGAAGGTATTGCTGGAAAACTTATTGCGCACCGAAGATGGCGCAAATATTACTGCCGAACAGATTAAGTCACTTGCGAACTGGGATCCTTCTGTTGAGCCAGATACCGAAATTCAATTCACCCCAGCACGAGTTGTAATGCAGGACTTTACTGGCGTTCCTTGCATCGTGGACTTAGCAACAATGCGCGAAGCAATTGTTGAATTAGGGGGAGACCCAGCCAAAGTAAATCCACTTGCACCAGCTGAGTTAGTAATCGACCACTCGGTAATTGCAGATTTATTCGGAACTAAAGATTCCTTTACCCAAAATACCGATATTGAATACCAGCGCAACCAAGAGCGTTACCGTTTCTTGCGTTGGGGCCAAGGTGCTTTTGATGAGTTTAAAGTTGTGCCACCTGGCACCGGAATTGTGCACCAAGTAAATATTGAATTCTTAGCTCGCGTTGTTATGACTCGCAAAGTTGATGGCGTATTACGCGCTTATCCAGATACCGTAGTTGGTACCGATTCACACACCACCATGGTTAATGGTTTGGGTGTACTTGGTTGGGGCGTTGGCGGAATCGAAGCCGAAGCAGCTCTACTTGGTCAGCCGGTTTCAATGTTAATTCCACGCGTCGTTGGATTTAAATTAAATGGTTCGCTGCCAGTTGGTACAACAGCTACCGACTTAGCGCTAACAATTACTGAGATCCTACGTAAGCACGGGGTAGTAGGTAAGTTTGTTGAATTCTATGGTCCAGGTGTGGTTGCAGTGCCAATGGCTAATCGCGCAACTATCGGCAACATGAGTCCAGAATATGGATCAACAGTTGCGATCTTCCCAATCGATGATGAGACTTTGAAGTACTTACGCCTTACTGGTCGCAGCGATGATCAAATTGCGTTGGTGGAAAGTTATGCCAAGAAGCAAGGGTTATGGCATGACCCATCTGCAGCACCTCGCTTTTCAGAACATATCGAATTAGATCTATCTAAAATCGTTCCTTCAATTGCTGGCCCTAAGCGCCCGCAAGATCGCATCGCGCTAAGTGGCTCAAAGGCAGCCCTTGCTAAGTCATTACCTGGCTATTTAAGCGATAAGACAAATACGAACCCAATTGCGATCAAGGTTGGCGGAACCGATACCACCATTACAAATGGCGATGTTGTCATCGCTTCAATTACTTCTTGCACCAACACTTCAAATCCATCGGTAATGATTGGTGCTGCTTTGCTTGCCAAGAAGGCAGTTGAAAAGGGCTTAAAGTCCAAGCCTTGGGTGAAAACCACACTGGCTCCGGGCTCAAAGGTAGTAACTGATTACTATGACAAAGCTGGCCTAACTAAATACATGGAAGATCTTGGATTTAACTTAGTTGGTTATGGCTGCGTGACTTGTATCGGTAACTCAGGTCCACTTCCAGTTGAAGTAAGCAAAGCAGTTAACGAGCATGATCTAGCTGTTACTGCAGTGCTATCTGGAAACCGTAACTTTGAAGGACGTATTAGCCCAGATGTGAAGATGAACTACTTAGCATCACCTCCGCTAGTAGTTGCTTATGCAATCGCGGGCACCATGAATCATGATTTCGAAAAGGATTCACTAGGCAAAGACCAGGCTGGTAACGATGTTTACTTGCGCGATATCTGGCCATCACAAGAAGAAATTGCTTCAGTTGTCGAAGCTTCTATTTCATCTGAGATGTTCAAGAAAGATTATGCCAGCGTCTTTGAAGGCGATCATCGCTGGAAGTCACTTGCCACACCAACTGGAAATACTTTTGAGTGGGATCTAAACTCAACTTATGTGCGCAAGGCGCCATATTTTGAGGGCATGCCAGCACAGCCAGAGCCAGTAACTAATATTTCAGGTGCTCGCGTAATGGCGATCTTGGGAGATTCAGTTACAACCGATCACATCTCACCGGCTGGAAATATCAAAGCAGATTCACCAGCTGGTAAGTATTTAGCAGACCACGGAATCGAACGCGTTGATTTCAACTCCTATGGTTCTCGTCGCGGTAATCACGAAATCATGATTCGTGGAACATTTGCCAACATTCGCTTGAAGAATTTATTGCTCGATGGTGTCGAAGGTGGCTTTACTCGTAACTTCCTTGATGGCGGAGCACAATCTACAATTTATGACGCATCAATGGCTTATCAAGCAGCCGGTATTCCGCTAGTTATCCTCGCAGGCAAGGAATATGGCTCTGGTTCATCACGTGACTGGGCAGCAAAGGGCACCGCACTTCTTGGGGTTCGCGCAGTTATCGCTGAATCATTTGAACGTATTCATCGTTCGAATTTAATTGGCATGGGAGTTCTTCCATTGCAGTTCCTCGCTGGCCAAACTGCCGCATCTCTTGGTTTAACTGGCGAAGAAACATTTGAGATCACTGGCATTGATGCGCTAAATACTGGTCCTTCACCAAAGGAGCTAACCGTTAAGGCTGGCGATAAAACCTTCCAGGCTAAATTACGAATTGATACGCCTGGCGAAGCCGATTACTACCGTCATGGTGGCATCATGCAATATGTGTTGCGTTCGTTACTAGCTAGCTAGTACCAAAGCGCAGGACATTTGAGCCTGGAAACCTTAGACTATAGCCATGATCGAGCAGATTAAATCTCCGAAAGATTTAGCCGCCCTTTCGCCTGACGATTTAATCGCGCTGGCAGCTGAGATTCGCGCTTTCTTAATCGACAAAGTCACCAAGACTGGCGGGCACTTAGGGCCAAACCTGGGCGTTGTAGAACTAACAATTGCTATCCATCGCACCTTTGATTCACCAAAAGATGTTGTTCTCTTTGATACGGGTCATCAGAGTTATGTGCACAAAATTTTAACTGGCCGTAGCGAAAGTTTTGATCATTTGCGCCAAAAGGGCGGACTATCTGGTTACCCAAGTCGCGTTGAAAGTGAACATGATGTAATTGAGAATTCACATGCATCGACTGCGCTTTCCTGGGGCGATGGAATTTCCCGTGGTTTCTCACTTAACGGTCAGAGCGATCGCCATGTAGTTGTAGTTGTGGGCGATGGCGCACTAACTGGTGGCATGTCCTGGGAAGCGTTAAATAACATTGCAACTGCGAAAGACCGTAATTTAGTCATCGTTGTAAACGATAATGAACGTAGTTACTCGCCAACAATCGGTGGCATGGCAACTTATCTTTCAACTTTGCGAGTTACTCGGGGCTACGAGAAATTCTTAGACTGGGGCAAAGACGTGCTGCAGCGCACGCCTGTTGTTGGCGGCCCAATCTATGACACGTTGCATGGCGTGAAAAAAGGCATCAAGGACATCATCGCCCCGCAAGGCATGTTCGAGGATTTAGGTTTGAAATATATGGGACCAGTTGATGGCCACGATATTGCAGCCATGGAACGGGCGTTGCTGAAGGCAAAAGCTTTTGGTGCGCCAGTAATTCTCCACGCGATTACTGAAAAAGGCCGTGGCTATGCACCTGCTCTGGAAGATGAAGCCGAGAAATTTCATGCCGTGGGCATCGTTGATCCCGAAACTGGATTACCAATAGCAAAAGGTGTTACTACCTGGACTAGCGTCTTTGCTGATGAGTTAGTTAAACAAGGTGAAAGTAATCCCAAATTGATTGCTATTACTGCTGCCATGTTAGGGCCAACTGGCTTAGATAAGTTTGCCGATAAATTCCCAGACCGCACCATAGATGTGGGCATTGCCGAACAACACGCAGTAACTAGCGCTGCCGGACTCGCTTTTGCAGGCATGCATCCAGTGGTTGCGGTGTACTCAACATTTCTAAATCGCGCATTCGATCAAGTTTTGTTAGATGTTGCACTACATAAAGCTGGCGTTACCTTCGTTCTAGATCGCGCCGGCATAACTGGCGATGACGGTGCTTCACATAACGGTATTTGGGACCTAGCCCTAACCGGAATTATTCCAACGATGCATGTCGCAGCACCTCGCGATGGAGCTCGCTTGCGTGAAGTACTTGCTGAATCAATTCAAATTACTGACGCACCATCAATGTTGCGTTATCCAAAGGGTGAAGTAATTGCCGACATTCCAGCTTTTGAACGTCGCGATGGCATCGATGTTTTGTATCGCGGTGAAAGTGCAGATGTTTTATTAGTAAGCGTTGGCGCAATGGCGGCAATGGCAGTCGAAGCTGCATCGCAGGCATATCGCGAAGGTGTTGGCGTCACAGTTATAGATCCGCGTTGGGTTAAGCCTTTGCCACAATCGCTTGTAACTATGGCCACGCGCTATAAGAGCGTGGTTGTACTAGAAGATGGAATTCGCCACGGCGGTATTGCTAGCACGATTAGCGAGATGTTCCGCGATGCTGGGCTGCAAGTACCAATTCATTCAATTGGCGTGCCACTAAAATTCTTAGAGCATGCCAAGCGCGGACAAATTTTGAGTGAGCTAGGTGTTACTGCTCAACAGATCTCATTAAACATTGTCGAATGGAGCGCATCTCTAAAAGATGGTTTCCTCGCGCCTACGCTTGAGATGCAACGCCCGCTGGATGAAAACGCTGACCCGAGACGGCTTCGCTAATACCTTCGCGATCTAGGTAAGGCAAGATTCCACCAAGCATCATTGGCCAACCGGCACCAAGCAACATGCAGATATCAATCTCAGCTGCAGTACTAACGACACCTTCATCAAGCATCATGCGAGCTTCTTCAGCTAAAGCTTTCAGAGCACGCATACGAACTTCTTCAGCAGTTGATGGCTTATCGCCCTTTTCCATGAGTGCAACTGCAGCTGGATTAGGAACTAACTTGCCAGAGTCATCCTTGATGTAGAAAGTGCGAACGCCTTCTTTAACAAGACGCTGCATGGTAGGGGAGATGCGATAACGAGGACCAAGATTCTTATTCAAAGTTTCGGCCACATGTAACGCAACGCCTGGGCCAACTAAACCAACTAATTCAAACGGTGACATTGGGAAACCAACGCCACGAAGTGCGCTATCGGCAACATCTGCCGGAGTTCCTTCATCCATTGCATCAGTAATTTCACCCATGAAGCGAGTGAGCAAACGATTAACCACAAAGCCAGGTGCATCTTTAGTAATCACCATGGTCTTCTTAAGTTCTTTACCGATGTTTACAGCTGTTGCTGTAGTTGCATCATCAGTCTTTGAGGTACGAGCGACTTCAAGTAACGGCATGATCGCAACTGGATTAAAGAAGTGGAAACCAATAACACGTTCTGGATTCTTCATCCCTTCAGACATCGCTTCAACTGAAAGCGAAGATGTATTTGTAGCAATAACGCATTCTGGCGAAACAATATTTTCTAGCTTTTTAAAGAGATCTTGCTTAAGGGCTAGTTCTTCAAAGATTGCTTCAATCACAAAGTCACAACCAGCAAAAACACTCTGATCGGCAGAGCCACTAATTAGCAGACTTAAACGACGAGCTGCTTCTTCGCTCATGCGTTTCTTTTCAACAAGCTTTGCTAGTTCAGCACGAACCCAGGCCACACCTTTATCTGCGCGCTCTTGATCAATATCAGTCATCACGATTGGGGTCTTCAAATTACGTAGCAATAGCAACGCTAACTGCGAAGCCATTAAGCCAGCGCCAACTACACCTACACGAGCAACCTTGCGGCCCAGAGCTGGCTTTGGTGCACCTTCAACTTTTTTGCGCTTCTTCTGAATCAAATTAAAGGCATATAGCGAAGCACGAAGTGGATCGGCCATAGTCAGATCAGCGAGTGCCTGATCTTCGGCAGCAAAACCATCACTTATCGTGTTAGTTCTTGCATCAGCAATTAATTGCAAAGCTCTAGTAGGTGCTTCAACTTCAGCGCCACCATACTTCTTAAGAGCGGCAGCTTTTCCGGTAGCAAGAGCACTTTCCCAGGCCGGATCATTGCTGTAGTCAGCGCGCTCGATTTTGGTCGAGCCATTTAGAATACTGGCTGCGAATTGAACAGATTTTTCTAAGAAATCAGCTGGCTCAAAAACAGCATCTACTATGCCTAATTTGAAAGCATCTTTTGCTTTCAGCATTGTGTTATTTGCGAGTGCATTTAACATGATCACTTGAATGCTGCGTTCTGGACCAATTAATTTAGGTAGCAGGGTTGCGCCGCCCCAACCAGGAACTAAGCCAAGGAAAACTTCTGGGAATCCAGTAAGCGCTGTTGTTGCCATAGTTCGGTAATTACTATTTAAGCCAACTTCGAGCCCACCACCTAGCGCTAAACCATTGATGAACGCAAAGGAAGGTTTTCCAAGTTCTCCTAAGCGACGGAAAACATCGTGACCCAATTTTCCGATTGCCAATGATTGTTCGCGCTTAGTTAAAAACGAAAGTGCAGATAGATCAGCACCAGCTGCGAAGATGAATGGCTTGCCTGTGATGGCAATAGCCACAACATCGCGCGCTGCCGCATCAGTAATCGCGGCATCTAGTGCCATAAGTGATTTAGCGCCAAAAGTATTAGGACGATTGTGATCTTGTCCGTTATCTAAAGTGATCAGGGCCAATTTACCACTGGCACCAAATGGGGTTAAATCAATTTCACGAACAAGAGCGTTTGTGACAACCTCTTCTGGAGCGCCTTCTGGCATGATCATCTCAGTAGCCATTTTTATTTGCCTCCCTTGAAGTTTGGGTTCTCCCAGATAATGGTGCCGCCCATGCCTAAACCAATACACATTGTTGTGATGCCATAACGCACCTCTGGGCGGGCTTCAAAGCCACGAGCCAAGTTAAGAATTAAGCGAACGCCAGAGGAAGCAAGTGGGTGACCAACTGCAATTGCGCCACCAACTGGATTTACGCGAGGATCATCATCTGCGATTCCAAAGTACTCAAGGAAGCTAAGTACTTGAACGGCAAATGCTTCGTTAACTTCAAATAAACCAATATCTTCAATCGAAAGTCCTGCTTTATCAAGTGCTTTAATTGTCGAAGGCACTGGCCCGTATCCCATAATTTCTGGTTCGACACCTGCGAATGCAAAAGTAACCATGCGCGCTTTAATCGTTAAGCCCAGTTCGATCGCTTTATCTTCAGCCATAACTAGGGCAGCAGTTGCGCCATCATTTAAGCCAGCAGCGTTTCCGGGTGTTACGCGACCACCTGGACGAAAGGGAGTTTTCAAAGCAGCAAGTGCTTCCATGGTTGTGCCAGGGCGTGGTGGTTCATCAACAGTTGCAACGCTCCAACCAAGTTCTGGATTACGAGTTGCAGTTGGAATTAAATCTTTTTGAATGATGCCAGCTTCATAGGCTGCGGCAGTTTTTAACTGCGAATTCAGCGCATAGCGATCAGCGCGTTCTTTGGTGATGGTAGGGAAGCGGTCATGCAAGTTCTCCGCAGTATTTCCCATCGCAAGAGCATCGGTGGAAACAATTTTCTCAGCTAGGTAACGCGGATTTGGATCCACACCTTCGCCCATTGGGTGATTACCCATATGTTCAACACCGCCAGCGATTGCAACATCGTAGGCACCCATTGCAATTGAACCAGCGACAGTTGTGACTGCAGTTAGTGCACCTGCACACCAGCGATCGATTGAATATCCGGGAACGCTATTTGGCAGACCAGAGAGTAGAGCTGCACTGCGACCAATGTTCATTCCTTGATCACCGCTTTGGGTTGCAGCAGCAATAGCCACATCATCAATTGTCTTTGGATCAACTTTTGGATTGCGCTCGAGTAAGCCACGGATAGCGCGAACGATTAAATCATCGGCGCGAGTACCGGCATATAAACTGCCAGCTTTTCCAAATGGAGTACGAACTGCATCAACTATGACAACTGAGCGCGACATTGCAGGAGCCCTTCGGTAAGTGTTACCAAAGGTTACTGGTCGGTAAGGTTAAGCAGCAACTAAGCCGCTAGTTACTTGCGCTACTTAGATTATGCGACTGGCGCCTTAGGAGCTACGGATTTAACTGTCGCTGGCTTCAAGTAGAGCGCTAGCACGATCGCTAAGTACGCTCCCCAGAAAACAAACTGCAGCAACGACATTGTCGTATCAAATCCGATTGTGCCCGCAAGGATGCCACCGAGTAGTGATTCTTTAGCGATAACTGAAGTCACATCCCAGAGGAAGAAGTCAACGCCAGGCAACCAACCAAGTTCTTGATACTCATGAATTCCGTAGCTAAGAACACCAGCGGCAACAACAACTAGCGCTATTCCGGTGTAGTTGAAGAATTTAGAGAGATTGATCTTGATCGAACTACGATAAATCAGATATCCCAGCGTAATTGCCACACCGAGCCCTAAGACGAGGCCGACTGTTGCTGATGGGGTAGATGAAACGGTCTTAAAGTTGGCATAAATGAAGAGCGAAGTTTCTAGCCCTTCGCGAACCACCGCAAAGAAAGCAGCGGCAGCGAGTGCCAATGGACCAGCCAAGACTGCGGTGCTCATCTGGCCTTCTAGCTGACCCTTTAAGTGACGAGCTGTGCGCTTCATCCAGAAGACCATCCAGGTAACGAAGCCAACTGCCAAGAATGAGGTGGTTCCGGCGAAGAATTCTTCACCGCGGGGACTTAACTCAGTTGAGGTGATAGTCAGGAATGCCCCAGTAGCCAGGCTTACAACTACAGCTACTGCTACACCCGCCCATAACGGGGCGAGCAGGGCTTTGCGGCCGGTCTTTACGAGGTAGGCAACGAGAATTCCTACGATTAGGGAAGCCTCTAGACCTTCGCGGAGGGCAATAATGAATGTACTCAACATGGGATTAACGTACTAGCGTCAATTTAATTACGCAACTCCAGTGTTGCGTAATTCGCATCACTCTGGCTCAAGGGGCGCTTCTGGCGCTTCAGGCACCGCTAGTGGCTCTCGTTCGAGCAGGGCTACGCTGACTAAATCGGCTATTTGGGCCACCTGCCAAGGGCGAGCGCCAAGTTCGAGGGCATCTTTACTGACATCGGTTGATGCTTTCCAAACTAATTTTCTAATTACCTCAGGTGAAATCAAATTCTCAACCGGAATATTTAATTCTGTAGCGCGCGATTCAACTGCGGCACGAGCATGAGTAAATGGTGCGTACTTTTCTGGGAAACGTTCTTTCCAAATTTTAGTTGGTGGCATTGAATCACCGGCAGCACGCATTTCTGGATGATCACTTTCGGGCAACGCCACAGCTGAGGCTATTGCTGCCAACCAGATATCTAGATTTTCTTTCCATCGGGCTCGCAAACCAATTGGCCGAAGAACTTTATCGAACTCACGTTTATTAGTTGGCGGGTTCATGGCAAGTTCAACGATTGCACTGTCATTTAATAATTTACCCGGGGATACATCGAGTGACTCGGCAATTTGGTTTCGCACATTCCAAAGTGAGCGAATTACTGCCAACTGATGCCGTTTTCTAATTTTGTGCATTCCAGAAGTACGGCGCCATGGGTCAACTCGTGGTGGGCTAGGGGGCGCCGCCAAAATCGCAGCAAATTCTGCTTCGGCCCAAGGTAATTTCTTAGCATCTAATAACAACTGCGCAATTATGTTTCGCAGTTCAATTAGCAGCTCAACATCTAGCGCTGCGTAATTAAGCCAATCAAGTGGCAGTGGGCGAACCGACCAATCAACTGCCGAATGTTCTTTTGCAAGCAGTACGCCAAGATGCGCTTCAAGTAACAGCCCAAGACCTACACGTGGCAAACCTGCAATACGTCCGCCTAGTTCAGTATCAAATAATAGTTTTGGATTTATCCCTAGCTCGCGCAAACAAGGTAAATCCTGGCTGCTAGCGTGCAGAATTACTTCATCGGTATTTAGTAGCTCATTTAATTCAGCAAATAACTGATGACCAGGGCCAAATGAAATCGGATCAATTAAATGTAAACCGCCACCATTACGCTTGATTTGAATGAGATAAGCACGAGCACTGTATTTATAACCAGAAGCTCGCTCTGCATCGAGGGCAAATGGCCCGGCACCTTTTGCTAATTCCGCTAGCGCTGCTTTAAATGATTCTTCATCAGCTATTACAGGGGGAGTGCCGGCAGCGGGTACTAGCAATGGCGTGGCTGTTGTTGCCTCATCTTCAGTCATCGAAAGAAATTAACTTGTGCGTCGTTTACTTGATGGGGAAATTACCGAGACCCCATCTGGAATTGGTGGCAGACCGGCCACCGTAGCAAGCAGATTGCACCAAGCAGTAACGTGGCTAAATAATTCATCGGCAGATTTAATAATTGGTGACCAAGAGGCGCGAATTTCAATTTCAGCTTCATTGCGGCGCCCAGTTAGCTTGCCGAATGAGGCGCTAGTAACGCGAGTAACTGTGCCACTTGGTGCGCTGTATTCGCAGCCAGCATCGGCGAGAGAATCTAAAAACCAAGACCAACCGACTTCAGCGAGCATAGGATCCTCGTGCATATCGGCTTCAACATCGGCGCTCATGAAAGTTACACACCGAAAGTCAGATTCCCAAGTTTCTTGGCCACCTGGTTCGTGCAACAAAACAAAGCGGCCCGAGCCAACACCATCTTCGGCATCGCCAGTTAAGCCATTGCTTACATCGGCAGAAAAGGCAAAGGAAAATTTGGCTAGTTTCTGAGGTGCAGGGACTTCCTCCAGAATAATTTCGGATCGAGTTTCTACAGTTCTAAGTTGATCAAT
>CANLAY010000008.1 GCA_947488635.1 Candidatus Nanopelagicaceae bacterium | reverse complement strand
TTCTTCTTACAAGCCGCTACTAACTCATTCATGGCTGGGCTAGAGGCCCCGTATGGTGCAAGAGGTTCGTGGGTTGCGCGATCACTTACTAAATCAACGCCCCAGAAAACTCCGGCGCCACGAATATCGCCAATCACCTTATGTTTCTTGGCTAATTCAAGTAGCCCTGGCCCTAAGACTTTCTCACCAATCATGGTGGCGTTTTCTAACATCTTCTCTTCTTTCATGACATCGATCGTCGCAACTGCAGTTGCGCATGCTAATGGGTGACCCATATAGGTCAGGCCGCCAGCAAATACTCGCTCATCAAATGTCTTTGAAACTGGCTCACTAATTACTACGCCGCCGAGTTGGATATAACCCGAGGTAACTCCTTTAGCAAAAGTAATCAAATCTGGCACAACTTGGCTATGTTGGTAGGCAAACCATTTACCAGTGCGACCAAAGCCCGACATAACTTCATCGGCGATCCATAAAATATTGTATTTATAGCACAGCTCACGAACACCTTCGAGATAACCCTTAGGTGGCATTAAGACACCTGCGGTACCTGGCACTGATTCGAGCAATACCGCTGCGATGGTGTTTGGACCTTCAAAGATAATTGTTTGCTCTAGATGCTCAAGTGCTCGCTTGCATTCTTCGGCCTCATCTTTAGCCCAAAAAGCAGTGCGATATAGATAAGGACCCCAGAAGTGCACATGACCAAAAGCGAACTCATTTGGGAATCTGCGAGGATCACCAGTTGCATTTATCGCAGCACCTGTATTGCCGTGATATGAGCGATAAGTTGAAAGTATCTTGTGCTTATGGCTATGCATACGTGCCATACGAATCGCATTTTCAACCGCATCAGCGCCAGCATTAGTAAAGAAAACTTTTGCAAAATTGGACCCAGCTAGCTCAACTATGCGCTGTGCCGCTTCGTTACGAGCATCATTGGCATGTTGCGGTGCAACCGTTGTTAATACTTCAGCCTGATCTTGAATAGCTTTAATGACCTTTGGGTGTTGATGGCCAATATTCGTAAAAACCAGTTGTGAAGAAAAATCTAAATAAACCTTGCCGGCATGATCCCAGAACCGAGAACCTGAACCACTAGCAATTGGCATCGGACTAATTGCGCCTTGGGCCGACCAGGAATGAAAGACATATTTGCGGTCAGCCGCACTTACAGCAGCTTGCTTATCAGGATCATTAATCGGAGTCGTCATTACATTGGCCTTTTAGCTAGTAGGTAGCGCCATCTTAATGCTCTCAAGTAGATTGTGACTATGAATCAGATTACGCATTGGATCAACGGCGCGCTAGATACATCTAAACCAGAGCGAAGTGGCGATGTCTATAACCCGGCCACTGGCAAAGTCTCAAAGACGGTCGCATTTGGAAACGCGGCAACTGTTGATAATGCCGTAGCTGCTGCAACCAGCGCCTTTGCCGAATGGCGCCATAGTTCTCTGACCAAGCGCACCCAAGTTTTATTCGCTTTCCGCGAATTAGTACTACAAAACAAAGAGAAGATTGCTGCCCTAATTACTGATGAGCACGGAAAAGTTTTAAGTGATGCTGCTGGTGAAGTAACTCGCGGTCTTGAAGTAGTTGAATTTGCTTGCGGAATCCCACACCTTTTAAAGGGCGGTTTTTCCGAAGAGGTTTCAACTGGTGTTGATGTCTATTCAATTCGCCAGGCAGTGGGCCCAGTTGCAATTATTTCGCCCTTTAATTTTCCCGCGATGGTGCCAATGTGGTTTTTCCCGGTGGCAATTGCTTGCGGTAACACGGTAGTTGTTAAGCCTTCTGAAAAAGATCCTAGTGCTGCAATGTTTATGGCCCAGCTTTGGAAAGAGGCAGGGCTACCTGATGGTATCTTTAATGTGGTTCATGGCGACAGGGAAGTTGTTGACGCGCTACTTACACATAAAGGAATTAAGTCAGTTTCATTTGTGGGCTCAACACCGATCGCACGTTATGTCTATGAAACCGGCACAAAATCTGGCAAGCGGGTTCAAGCTTTAGGTGGCGCAAAAAATCACATGGTGGTTCTGCCTGATGCTGATTTAGAGCTTGCCGCCGACGCTGCAATTAACGCAGGATTTGGTTCGGCCGGCGAACGTTGCATGGCGATTTCTGCAATTGTGGCAGTTGAACCAATTGCTAGCGCACTCGTTGCGCGGATTAAATCTCGTATGGCAAACATTAAAACTGGTGATGGCACCCAAGGCTCTGACATGGGTCCACTTGTTAGCGCCGTACACCGTGACAAAGTTGCTTCCTATATTCAAGCGGGCGCAAAGGCTGGCGCAACAGTTGTTGTTGATGGCCGCGATCTAAAGTTCGATGGCGATGGCTTCTTTCTCGGGCCAACTCTGCTTGATAACGTGACGCCAGAGATGTCGGTCTATACCGATGAAATTTTCGGACCAGTATTAAGCATCTTGCGTGTTAATACTTACGACGAAGCGCTAGCGCTAGTAAATAGCCATGAGTATGGCAATGGCACCGCAATCTTTACTAACGATGGCGGCGCTGCTCGCCGATTCCAAAACGAAGTTGAAGTTGGCATGGTTGGCATCAATGTGCCGATCCCAGTACCTATGGCTTACTACTCATTTGGTGGTTGGAAGAACTCACTCTTTGGTGACTCTCATGCCCACGGCACCGAAGGTGTTCACTTCTTTACGCGAGGCAAAGTTATTACTAGCCGCTGGCTTGATCCAAGTCATGGTGGAATCAACTTAGGTTTCCCGCAAAACGACTAATCGAGAGCACAAAGTAAGAAGTTCACCTGTACCGTTTCCCCATGAAGAAGTTACTAGTGCTGGTTATCGCATTTGCCTTTCTGGGCACAAGCGTTGCTACAGCACATCAACCAGTAGTACTTCTAAATACAGACACGACTGCAGCTAAAGGCCCCTTGCTAGTTGATGGAACAATTTCATTTGCGATTCGAGCAGCATTTAACAAGGCGGGCGAAAAGAAGGCATTTCGCGCTCAGTTTAAAGAGGGAGATGCCCTTGATGTTCAATATTTAATTGTTGATAAGAAACCGGAAAATTCTTTAAAGAATTCACAGTTGCCTACGGTTGTAATTACTGGTCCTGGTGGTTTCAAGACAACAATGAAGATTAATGAGCGAACAAAGTTTTACGAGCCCTATGGCGGAACTAACTACTTTTATTTAGCTCGCTATAGCGCTGTGGCTAAAGCTGGTATTTATAGCTTTGTGATCACTGCTAAGACTAAATCTGAAATTACTCTGGGCGTGGGCCAGCAAGAGGTTAGAGGTGAAGTTGTTCGCGGGCCATATGTTGCCCCAACACCGACTCCAACCACATCGGGGTAGGGGTTAAAGATTTAGCCTGAAATTCATCATGGGGTTCTTAGAATTCCCCAAACAGTGATGTACCTTTTCCAATCAAACTGGAGCTTAGCCAATAGCCAAAGAGGTCGAGATGGAAATCAAAGCAAAGAACATAAGCCATAAGCTGATTGATTCGTTAAGTGACGGCGTATTTTCTGTTGCCTTAACACTGTTGGGTTTCAATGTTGTTTCACTGGTTCCAGCGCTTACCAAGAGTGAGAATCTCAATACTGCATTAGGTCGGGAATGGCCAACTTTTCTTGCATATATTTTGGGCTTCGTCGTGCTAATTTCAATGTGGTACTACTACCACATGGGTGGACAGTACGTAGAAGGAACAAATGCATGGATAGTTTGGAATCATGCGATTACGCTGCTATGGGTTTCGCTTATGCCATTTGGAGTTTCGCTATTAGCGTCTAATCTGAATACTCCCAACATGAAATGGGGGGTCTTCTATTTCGGTATCTGTCTCTTTGGAATGTATTGGTTTACTTTTGTGCAAATGCTGCTGCGCAAATTCGTAATCCCAGTCAACTTCGTAGATGACTTACCGTTGAGACCTGAAACCATGCGCAAAGTAATGATTATCTCCGTCTCAACCGTCTCGGTAATTGGAGTTGCGATGGTCTCACTATCTCTTGTGAATCCATGGTTAGCCCTAAGCGGATACTTTCTATACGTCCTAGCAAATATGAATCCTGTTGGCACCTACAACAGGGCGCTACCGAGGATGATTGCGCGGTTTGAAAAGGAGAGTGTTTAGCCGATTGGCATTGAGGCAAGGCAAGTGCGTTGAGATGCTTGGCGAACCTGACCATAAGAAGAATTGATTGAAGCCTCCGTTGCAATCACGGAATAACTACTATGAAGTGGGTTGTGAGGGACTCGTCATAAAACCTTCAAACCATTCCCTCTGGATTCGACCCATTTCTTTCATCTCTGTTCATCTTTTGTTCATCGCTAATCAAATATAGAGGAATACGATTCCCTTCAACTAGTAGAAAGAGAGTCCCACGTGACTCAAGAACACCTTAAAGGTTTCACGGTAATGGATGATATCCGTGGTCAGCTTTTGAAAATCTCAGAAAAGCTCCAATACCTATATAAAGGAAAACTCTCTCTTGAAACAGTTGAGCGCTACGTATTCGAATCCTACGAGCTTCTAGATGCAAAGAGTGATGTGAAGGTCTACCTACTACCCCTGGCAGAACGCTTTTCACGTGATCGCTTGAACGCTCTTATGAAATCACAGGACCCATCTTCGTCAGGCACAGTCGATGTTCTCTTTGTCTGTGTCCACAACTCTGGTCGTTCTCAGATGGCCGCTGGATTCATGGCAAAACTGGGTGGAGATCGAGTCGTCGTTAGATCGGCCGGATCTGCACCAAAAGAGTCGATCTCTCTAGTTGTTATTGAAGCGATGGCCGAAGTGGGCATCGACATTACTCATGAGTTCCCTAAGCCGCTCACGGATGAAGTTGTTAGAGCATCCGATGCCGTTATAACAATGGGTTGTGGAGACTCTTGCCCCGTTTATCCAGGCAAGCGTTACGAAGATTGGGTTCTCGATGATCCAGCCGGACAAGGAATTGACCCTGTTCGAATCATCCGTGATGAGATCAAGGTTCGAGTCGAAAACCTTATCTCAGACCTACTGCCAAACAATTAAGTCTTAACCTGCTGCTAAGTTGCAGGTGCAAAGTCCGTTATAAACGAGCCTTCAAAGTGAATCATCAGGAAGTATTTAGGCTCCCAAAGCAATAGAGATGAAAAATAATTGCTTTCATACATAAGTGGGTTGTGAGGGACTCGAACCCCCGACCCGGTGATTAAGAGTCACCTGCTCTACCAACTGAGCTAACAACCCGAGAAAGGGCAAACCCTTTAACGATTGGCAGACCCTATCAGCGAATTGGTCTACCTTGGAAATCCACCAAATGTGGCGAATCAGCGCTTAATTGAACTCTAAAGTGCTTCTTTACCTGTCTCGCCAGTTCGCACACGAACTACAGATTCAACATTAGTTACCCAGACTTTTCCATCACCGATTGTGCCAGTGTTGGCCGTTTTCACGATTAGATCAAGAATGCTTTCGTAACTCTCATCATCTGAGAGCACTTCAATGCGGGCTTTGGCATTGAAATCAACGGTGTATTCAGCTCCGCGATAGATCTCTTTATGGCCCTTTTGACGGCCAAAGCCACGTACTTCAGAGACTGTCATGCCATGGACGCCAGCGATGTGTAGGGCATCTTTTATGTCATCGACTTTAGTTGGCTTAACGATTGCGGTAATCAGTTTCATTTCTTACTTTCTCTTCTCGTCTTTGAGTTTGAGATTGATTTAATTTTTTAGTGTTGCAAATCGTCAAAGCGTTTGCGCGAACGTTCTATTTCAGCTTGGGCTTCCGCGTTATCAACCCAGTTACCGCCAGTAACGCTCTTGCCTGGCTCTAGCGCCTTATAAACCTCAAAGAAATGTTGAATTTCTGAAAGTTCGAATTCAGGCACATCGGAAATATCTTGCAATGAAGATTTGCGAATATCGCCAGCAGCAACACATAACAACTTATCGTCGCCGCCTGCTTCATCGGTCATATTAAACATTCCGATCGCGCGAACCGAAACTACACATCCTGGAAATGTTGGCTCATCAAGCATTACAAGAGCATCTAGTGGATCGCCATCAAGGGATAAAGTATTCTTAACAAAGCCATAGTCATATGGATAACGAGTAGATGTGAAGAGCATGCGATCTAAGCGAATTTCACCAGTTACATGATCGACTTCGTACTTGTTGCGACTACCTGCCGGAATTTCAATGATGACATCGAAGATCATTTTGTAACCCAGCTTTCTCTAGTCGATTGAGCCCAACAGCTGAGAGATCTCAACTGCTAAGGAAATAGTGGGGTGAGCGACGGGGCTCGAACCCGCGACATCTCGGACCACAACCGAGTGCTCTACCAGCTGAGCTACGCCCACCATGTGGAGGAAATTCTACCTGTTAATTACTTGTACTTGCTTCGCCTGCTTGAGCCTGACTTGCAGCAAATGGTGCGCCGGCAATGAGGAAATTTGCACGGTAGTGAGCGAGTTCTGCTATTGAATCTTGAATATCGCCAAGGGCGCGATGGTTACCGGTCTTGGCTGGGGAGTTGAAATAAACCTTGGCATTCCAGCGGCGAGCAAGTTCTTTAACGGAAGAAACATCGATGGTGCGATAGTGCAGGTATTCATTAAGGCGCGGCATATCGCGAGCAATGAAGGATCTATCAACGCTGACTGAGTTGCCAGCTAAGGGGGACTTGCCCGCAACCGTGCTGGCTGATTCGAGATATTTAATAATTTCATCTTCGGCGGCCGAAACTGAGATGCCTGTTGGGATCTCAGTGATTAGGCCAGAGTTGGTATGCATCTGGGTTACGAATTCATTCATGCCAGCTAATTGCTCAGGCGTAGCGGCAATGACCAGGTCAATGCCTTCACCTATTACATTGAGTTCAGAGTCGGTCACAAGTACGGCGATCTCAACCAGGACATCTTTTTCCAGGTCCAGACCGGTCATTTCGCAGTCGATCCAGATCAGATTTGGTTGCTCGTTAGCCATTGGGCAACCTTAAAGCAGGCTAGGGGACAAGCGGTAATTTCACCTTTCGTTCATCTTTTGTTCACCTTTGATCTGCCTGCCTGAACCCGCTTAATAGCAAGATTCGCCACGTGACTGACACTCAAATACCAGCCCGCATAGAGCTTGTAACAAAGCCTCGACGCTCTGATCAATTCTTCCGATTTGTAGTAACTACTGGCGGAATGTCTTCGCTGATTATTCTCGGATTGATCTTTGCGTTTCTAGCTTATCGTGGTCTTGGTGTCCTTAGAGTTGAAGGATTTGGATTTCTTACAAATTCTGATTGGTCAGTAGTTGAAGACGAGAATTCAAATATCGTTTCGCAAGATTATGGCTTGGCTGCGATGCTCGTCGGAACCATCCTTTCTGCAACCATTGCAGTGCTTGTGGGCGTTCCTATTGCAGTGCTAAGTGCACTCTTCCTCGAGTTTTATGCCGGTCGCAAGATTCGTAACATCTTGATTGGCTTGATCGACTTAATGGCAGCATTCCCATCAATTCTCTTCGGTCTTTGGGGCTTCATGGTTTTAATGCCCAGTGCTGAATATTGGGCGAAGTTGCTTAATAAGTATTTCGGTTGGATTCCAGTTTTTGATGTGCCGGTTCCATTCTTTACTCGTTCACCATTTATTGCCGGCTTAGTACTTGCCATCATGATTATTCCGATCTGTACCTCAATTTCTCGAGAAGTATTTTCACAGACCCCACTTGACCGTATCCAAGCCGCATACGCCCTTGGGGCAACTCGCTTTTCCATGATCAGAGCGGTAGTTCTCCCATTTGGCCGCGGTGGAATTGTTGGTGGCGCAATGCTTGGACTTGGCCGCGCAATGGGTGAAACTGTTGCGGTTTACACAGTTCTAAATGTTGTGTACCAAGTTAACTGGCAAGTTTTATTCGGCGCCGGTGGAAATATTGCGACTCTAATTATTCTTAAGTTCGGCGAAGCCGATCGCGAAGAAATTAATGCGCTAATGGCTGCCGGCCTAGTTCTCTTCTTGCTAACTCTGGTCGTTAACGGAGTTGCAAACATTCTGGTAAGCCGTCTCGGAAAGGTGGGACGTTAATTGTCTACTACAACGATAAAGCCCGGAAGACCTTGGGAGCCAACTGCTAAAGAGCGCAGTCAAAAAGGCCTGAATTTACTTATCGCCGTGGCACTCTCGTTAGTTCTACTATTCGTAACTGGTTTAAACGGCAAACTTGGTTGGGTTGCAGCTTTCTTCTTCTCATATGTTTCAGTTTCATTTATTGCTGAGTATCGTCGTGCCGGAAAACCAGCTGCGCAAGATAGTTTGTTGACCAGTATCTCTCGTTTTGCGATTTTCTTAGCAATAATTCCAATTGTCAGTATTTTGGCAACCGTTATTAGTAAAGGTTGGCGTGGGCTTCATTGGGGTCTCTTTACTCAAGACATGTCAGAGGCAACTGTTAACAGTCCGATTCAAGAAGGTGGCATGCTGGCAGCCATTGTTGGAACATTGATTATGGTTGGGCTCGCTTTGTTATTCACGCTTCCAATTGCTATTTTGACTGCGCTATACCTAACTGAAATTAAAGGTAAATTTGCCAGACCAATTCGTTTCTTAGTTCAGGCGATGTCAGGTGTTCCATCAATCGTTGCTGGATTATTTATTCTCTCAAGTATCGTTTACCCGGTTACCGGAGAACGTTCGGGGCTAATGGGCGCTCTAGCGCTTTCTATTTTGATGATTCCAACAGTGGCCAGAACTGCTGAAGAAGTTTTGCTATTGATCCCAAATGATCTACGCGAAGCTGGTTTAGCACTAGGTGCTACCCAGTGGCGCACAGTTGCAATGGTGGTCGTGCCGGCTGTTAAGAGTGGCTTGGTGACTGCGATCATTCTTGGTATTGCCCGCGTTATTGGTGAAACTGCGCCAATTCTTCTAGTTTCTGGCGGTGGAGATGCAACAAACTTCAATCCGGTTTCCGGGCCAATGGGCTCTATTCCGTTTTATGTTTGGAATGCATTCCTCTTAGGTGGCAGCGAAGAATCTACCCAACGTACTTGGGCTGGCTTGCTTGTGCTGCTGCTTTGGGTACTCATACTATTTACTATCGCTCGCTACATTTCCTCAAGATCACAGAAACGGTAGATGCCAAAATGACTAATAATGATGATTTGGCACAAAACGCAAATTTAGAACCTAATCCAGGAGAGAAGAAGGAAATGAAGACACAGACAACACCTCACTCACTTGCCGATGTTGCATCTTCGCGCGAAATTAAGCAGCCTGGTACCAAGCCACTTGGTTCTGGTCTGGAGGCACGTGGCGTTCATGCCTGGTTCGGTGCAAAGCATGCGTTAAAAGATGTGACTCTTGATTTTGCGGCCGGCACTGTGACTGCCCTGATCGGGCCATCTGGTTGCGGTAAATCAACTTTCCTGCGCACGCTAAATCGCATGCATGAATTTATTCCAACTGCAGCCCTTGCTGGCGAAGTTCTGCTGGGCGGTAAAGATATTTATGCCGCAGGAACAGATGTGACCAAGATTCGTCTTCGAATCGGAATGGTTTTCCAAAAGCCAAACCCATTTCCATCAATGACTATTGGGCAAAATGTTCTATCGGGTATCAAACTTGCACAACTTAAGGTTTCTAATACCGATGATCTACTCGAAGAGTGCTTAACCCGAGCCGGTTTATGGGAAGAAGCTAAAGATCGCCTAAACGAGCACGCCAGTGCACTCTCTGGTGGACAACAACAACGTTTATGTATTGCGCGATCATTGGCAGTTCGACCTGAGGTATTGCTAATGGATGAGCCATGTTCAGCTCTTGATCCGGGTTCAACATTTCGTATCGAGCAGACCATCTCTGAGCTCTCACAGACCATGACCATCGTGATTGTGACTCACAATATGCAGCAAGCGGCTCGCGTCTCTGATTACTCAGCGTTTATGCTCTCTGATGGTGGCCCAGGTGAATTAATCGAGGTGGCACCAACTACTGAGCTCTTCTCTCGACCAAGAGATAAGCGCACCGAGGATTACGTTACGGGCCGTTTCGGCTAAAAGCCGTAAGACTGCTATTAGGCAGAGGTTCAACTGTTGTTCACCAAAATTTAGGCCTCTAGTCGATCCATTTGGATACTTTCCTCACCTCACGCAGGGTGAGCCCCAATAGGGAAGTATCTGAAAGGTAGAGAATGAAACTCTCTAAGAAACTCGGAGTTATCGCACTGATCTCCGGTCTAATGATTAGCACAGCTCCATCAGCAATGGCAGTCGACTTGGTCGGCCAAGGAGCATCCTTCCCAGCTCTTTTAATTGAAGAATGTAAAGTAGTTTTCAGCAAGACAACAGGTCACTCACTTACATACGCAGCAACTGGTTCAGGAACTGGTCGCGATGGTTCAGATAAGCAACTAGGACAGATTTGGTTCTCAGATACTGCTCACACTGGTTCAACTGCTCGTCCAACATTGATTCACATTCCAGCAGCAGCTGCACCAATTGCAATTCTGCATAACCTGCCTGCCAAGACTCAACTGTATTTATCTCCAGAAACCACAGCAAAGATTTTCGCTGGCACAATCACAAAGTGGAACGATCCAGCGATTGCTGCTGATAATAACCGCACTGTAACAACAGTTGTTTACAAGAAGGACAGCAAAGGCGATGTTGTTAAGGATAAGTTAGGAAATCCAGTAGTACTACGCAAGGCTTCAAAGAAGATTTCTTACACACTTCCAAATCAAGCAATCAAGGTAATTTACCGTGCAGACAAGTCGGGCACTTCAGGTAACTTCACAGCTTGGCTTTCAGGCGTTACTCCAACACTTTGGAACAAGCCAAAGAACGACACTTTCGTAACTGCATTCCCAGGAAACATCAATGATGCCGGCAATATCGGTCGCATTGTTGGTGCAAACTTCTCAGCTGGTGTTTCACAACTAGCTGCGGCTACAAAGTATTCAATTACTTTTGCAGAAGTTTCATACGGAACTAAGTACGGTCTAAAGTCAGCTGCAATCGGAAATGCTTCAGGTAACTTTGCTCTTCCAACTGGCGATGCAACAGCTGCCTTCCTTGGTTCAGCCAAAGTTGATGCAAAGGGTATTTTCACCTTCGACTACGGCACAAAAGAAGCCGGTGCTTACACACTAGGCATCATCACCTACATGCTTGGTGATTCAGACTATAAAGATAAGGCTGCTCTTCCAGCAATTAAGGCTTGGGCTAACCTCATCACGTCTCCAGCATGTACTGATCTAGCTCCAGACTTCATCGCAATCACTGGCACCCTGAAGAAGTATTCAGATGCTGCGATCGCAAAGCTAGGCTAATAAAAATAAGAATCCTCCTCTAGGTAAGTAGAACGGCCGGCACATTTAGTGTGCCGGCCGTTTTGCTTTTGTTTAAAAGCGGGAAATATTTAAGGATTTAAAACCTAAATGCGCGCCTGGCAGGAATCGAACCTGCGACAACCCGCTTAGAAGGCGGGTGCTCTATCCGACTGAGCTACAGGCGCATTTAATCTCGCTTATTACCTGTCAGAGTCTACCGAAGTTAAACGATAGGGTTTCGTCTTATGGCTGAGTTCATTTATACGATGAAAAAGGCGCGTAAAGCGCATGGCGAGAAGGTAATCCTCGACGACGTTACCTTGATGTTTTATCCCGGTGCCAAGATCGGCGTAGTTGGTCCTAATGGTGCTGGTAAGTCAACGGTGCTACAGATCATGGCCGGCCTGCAGCAGCCTTCTAATGGCGAGGCATACCTAACTCCCGGCTTTACCGTGGGCATCTTGCTGCAAGAGCCAATCCTTAATGAAACTAAAAGTGTTATTGATAACGTCAAAGAGGGCGTTGCCGAAACCGTTTCTATGCTGAAGAGATTTGATGAAATCAGCGAAGAGATGGCTAGCCCTGATGCTGACTACGACAAGTTATTGGCCGAGATGGGTGATCTGCAGGAAAAACTAGATCACCGCAATGCTTGGGAACTTGATTCCCAATTAGAACAAGCGATGGATGCCCTTCGTTGCCCACCGGCAGATGCTGATGTCTCTGTTCTATCTGGTGGTGAGAAGCGTCGCGTAGCACTTTGTAAGTTGTTATTACAAGCACCAGATCTATTGCTCCTGGATGAGCCTACTAACCACTTAGATGCCGAGTCAGTGCTTTGGTTAGAGCAACACTTAAATAAGTATCCCGGCGCAGTTGTAGCGATTACGCACGATAGATATTTCCTCGACAATGTGGCCCAATGGATTCTAGAACTCGACCGCGGTCGCGCTTATCCATATGAAGGTAACTACTCAACTTATCTCGAAACCAAGTCAACTCGGCTAAAGATTGAAGGCCAGAAAGATGCCAAGCGCGCAAAGCGTTTGACTGAAGAACTCGAATGGGTTCGCATGAATGCTAAAGGTCGCCAAGTAAAATCAAAGGCGCGCTTGGCTCGCTATGAAGAGATGGCAGCCGAGGCAGACAAGATGCGTAAGTTGGACTTTGAAGAAATTCAGATTCCACCTGGCCCACGTCTAGGTAATGTGGTTATTGAAGTTAATAACTTAGCTAAGGGCTTTGGTGATCGTTTACTAATTGATGATCTCTCATTTACTTTGCCTCGTAACGGCATTGTCGGAATCATCGGCCCTAACGGCGCCGGCAAGACCACGTTATTTAAGACTTTAATCGGCATGGAGCAACCTGATTCTGGTTCGGTAAAAGTGGGCGAGACGGTAAAGATTTCCTACGTAGATCAGTCACGTGGTGGCATTGATCCCAAGAAATCACTCTGGGAAGTTGTCTCAGACGGTCTTGATTACATCAAGGTGGGCAATGTTGAAATGCCTTCTCGTGCTTACGTTTCAGCGTTTGGTTTTAAAGGCCCGGATCAACAGAAGCCGGCCGGAGTTTTATCAGGTGGAGAACGTAACCGTTTGAACTTAGCGCTAACACTAAAAGCTGGCGGAAACTTGCTACTACTCGATGAGCCAACGAATGATTTAGATGTTGAAACTTTAGGTTCATTAGAAAATGCCTTACTTGAATTTCCCGGTTGCGCTGTGGTTATCTCGCACGATCGTTGGTTCCTTGACCGTGTAGCAACACACATCTTGGCTTATGAAGGTGAATCAAAGTGGTTCTGGTTTGAAGGTAACTTCGAGTCCTATGAAGAAAACAAAATCTCTCGCCTTGGTGCTGATGCTTCACGCCCACACCGTGCGACATATCGAAAGCTGACCCGATAATGCGCCACCTAACTAAAGCGCATGTGCGTTGGGATGATCTAGATGGTTTTGGTCACGTCAACAATGCAAGTTACTTAACTTATATCCAAGAGGCACGTGCTAATTTCACTTGGTATTCACGTAAAGAAGCTGGGCTAGAGCCAGTTTTTTCTGACATGGTGGTTGGTCGCGCTGAAGTTGATTTCATCGTGCCGATCTATGAAGGCGGATTTGACTTAGATGTGGCAATTTGGGTGGCCAAGATTGGCAACTCATCATTTGATTTAGTTTATGAATTATCTAGCCCACTTGGCTTACATGCCCGTGGTCGCACAGTGCAAGTTGCTGTCTCTATGGAAACTAAGAAATCACGCCCGCTTACAGAAGATGAACGTGATTTTTTAACTGGATACCTAGAGGCATAAATCATGCAATTAGCACCACGTTCGACGCGTCTTTGGTGGCGTGATGCTGTTACTTACCAAATCTATATTCGCTCTTTTGCCGATAGCAATGGCGATGGCATCGGTGATATCAACGGAATTCGTTCGCGCCTGGCCTACTTAAAAGAACTTGGTATTGATGCAATCTGGATTACGCCTTGGTTTCCGTCCCCGCAAAAAGACCATGGTTATGATGTTGCAAATTACTTTGATATCGAACCTGACTACGGCACTTTGGCTGATGCTAAAGCGTTAATTGCCGAAGCACATGCAATCGGTATCCGAATTCTGCTCGACATTGTGCCTAACCACTGCAGCGATCAACACGAATGGTTTCAGGCAGCGCTTAAGGCAGCACCTGGCAGTAAAGAGCGCGAGCGTTTTCATTTCTTAGATGGCAAAGGCAAAGATGGCGAACTACCACCAAATAATTGGCCATCTGTTTTTGGTGGGGTTGCTTGGCAACGCGTAATTGAAGCTGATGGCAAACCAGGGCAGTGGTACCTACATCTCTTTGCAACCGAACAACCTGATTTCAATTGGGAAAACCGCGATGTCCGAGAGCACTTTGAAAACATTTTAAAGTTCTGGCTTGATCTTGGAATTGATGGTTTCCGCATCGATGTTGCCCACGCCATGATTAAGGCTGAAGGCTTGCCAGATATCGTTGAACCAGAGGCAGGAAATGAGATGTTGTCGGCA
Organism: Candidatus Nanopelagicaceae bacterium; assembly: GCA_947488635.1. GTDB lineage: Bacteria > Actinomycetota > Actinomycetes > Nanopelagicales > Nanopelagicaceae > Planktophila. The sequence continues at coordinate 251 of CANLAY010000008.1, read as the reverse complement.
ACTCAACACCCATTCTGGGATCAAGAAGGTGTGCATGAGATTCATCGCTCTTGGCGAAAGATTCTTGATTCATATCCAGGAGACCGCATGGCAGTTGCGGAAGCATGGGTAAGCCCGGCAACTAGGATTGCTCGTTACTTACGCCCTGATGAATTAGCTAATTCATTTAACTTTGATTTCCTAATCACACTCTGGGCTGCCACTGAGATTAAGGGGCGCATTGTTACTTCGATGGCAGCAATGGCTGAAGT
>CANLAY010000007.1 GCA_947488635.1 Candidatus Nanopelagicaceae bacterium | reverse complement strand
GTTAATGACTTCTGGCAAGCGCGTAGAGAACCGTCAACAAGAGGTTTCCGAGTTCTCTCGCCACTTAAAGTTAATGGCAAAAGAGTTAGATGTTCCGGTAATTGCAATCTCACAGCTCAACCGTTCACCTGAACAACGTTCTGATAAAAAACCAATGCTCTCAGATCTTCGTGAATCAGGTTCGATTGAACAAGATGCTGACGTGGTTATCTTGCTGCACCGCGACGATCTATATGACCCACAGAGTCGATCAGGTGAAGCAGATTTAATTGTGGCTAAGCACCGTAATGGACCAACTCGCACAATTACTGTGTCAGCACAACTTCACATTGCTCGCTTTGTTGATATGCCACTAAATAGTGGAATGCAAGATTTCACACAACAACGCGAACCTGAAGAAAACTAATTACTTAACAGCGCTTCGTGCGCGATCTGCCATATAAATTCCGGCGATCACAATTACTCCACCACACAATTGAAGTGCCGTCCAAGATTCACTAAACCAGAACCATGCAACTGCGCCAGCAAAGATTGGCTCTAACATTCCGAACGCGCTTGTCGCGGCCGCCGAAAGGTTACGCAGACCATTCATCACACATAGATATGGCAAGATGGTACCAATTACAACAACGTAAATAATTAGCACCCAACCTGAAGTGCTATATCCCTCGAAGATGCCGCCTAATGGAATTGAAACTGTAAAAACATCAAATGGGAAAGTCCAAATCGGCATCAGCAAACACCAAGCAAGAGCTGCAAAACCAAAACCCCACATAGTCGTTGATTGATTGTCGCGTTTGGAAGTGATTCCTTCGCCGGCTAGGAAGAAGAAAGCGAGGGCGAATGCTGCACCAAGGGCGGCAAGCACACCAACGCCATCGAGAGTTAGACCTTTCCAAACTTGGGCAACAAATGCCAAACCAAGGAGTGCTAAGAAGAGGGAAACCCACATTTCATTAGGCACATGCTTCTTACGAACATAACGCAGATAGAGCACGATCCAAAGTGGCGCGGTGAATTCAATAAGTAGAGCAATGCTCACATGCATGCGGGAAATAGCTAAGAAATAGGCGCCATTTACCGCTGCGATACCGAAAGCGCCAAGTGCTGCCAAGCGCGGTAATTCTTGCTTGGTCATACGCAGAGTTTTCGGTGCTCGCCATGCCACTATTGCCAAGAGAACGATAAAAGTTGAGATGGAACGAACTTGTGCTAATCGCCAGGCCGAGATGTAGTCGTTTAGCAGGAGCTTTGAAGCGATGCCGTTTGAAGCGAACATGATCGCAGCCAGAGTTAACAGGATCTCACTACGGCGCGCTTTGAACATCTCACAAGGGTAACTGATTAGTTACCGCAAGTACCTTTTAGAAGGCGGCGTCTGAGATATTCATGATTGAATTGTCAGTTGCTTCGACAATTTTGCGATCTGCTGTGATGTGTGGCAGATAATTAGTTACAAAGAACTTAGCTGAGGCGATCTTGCCGTTATAGAACTCAAGATCTTTACCCGCATTTGGAATCTTTTCAAGAGCAATATCAGCCTGACGTAGTAGTAACCAAGCAGTAATGATGTCGCCGACAGCCATTAAACAGCGCGAGGTATTTAAACCAACGGTGTAAATCTTCTCAGCATCAGTTTGAGATTCCATGGCACGGCCAACCAAGGTAGCGATGATTGCATTTAAATCATCGAGTGCCTTAAGCAGTACTTCTTTCTCAGCAGCATGTGCGCCACCAGTTTCGGCAAAAGTTTTAATTTCTTTGCCAAGTAAGCCAATTGCGCGGCCACCATCTTTAACAATTTTACGGAAGAAGAAATCAAGACCCTGGATTGCAGTTGTGCCTTCATACAAAGTGTCAATCTTGGCATCGCGTACATATTGCTCAATTGGCCAGTCACGAGTAAAGCCAGCACCACCAAATGTTTGTAGTGACTCTGTTCCAAGCAGGGTCCATGATTTTTCGGAACCATAGCCTTTAACAATCGGAAGCATTAAATCATTAAGTGCTTCCATATCTTTGGTTCGATCAGTATCGCCGGCCTTGATTGCAAGTTCGATCTCATCTTGAATAGATGCGGTGTAAAGCACGAGGGCACGCATGCCTTCGCTATAAGATTTTTGTACCATCAGCGAACGACGCACATCTGGGTGGCGAATAATTTCCACGCGTGGGCTAGCTTTATCGTTCATAACTTTCATGTCGCCGCCTTGAATGCGCTGCTTTGCATAGAGCAGAGCTTGTTGGTATCCAGCTGAAAGCGTAGCAATAGCTTTAGTTCCAACCATCATGCGCGCAAACTCAATAACTTTAAACATTTGCGCAATACCTTCATGTACTTCACCTAGCAAATAACCAACTGCAGGTTCTTTTTCACCTAAGTTAACTTCGCAGGTAGCTGAAACATTTAGTCCCATTTTATCTTCAAGGGCTGTTACAAAAACTCCGTTGCGCTTTCCAAGTTCGCCAGTTTCTAAATCAAACATAAATTTAGGAATTAGGAATAGTGAAAGACCCTTTGTTCCTGGGCCGCCACCTTCACGACGAGCAAGTACAAAGTGCATTACGTTGTCATAGAAGTCAGCGTCACCTGATGTGATGTAACGCTTTGTACCAGTGATGTGCCATGTTCCATCAGGCTGCTGAACTGCCTTTGAGCGACCGGCACCAACATCAGAACCAGCATCAGGTTCAGTAAGTTGCATGGTTGCGCCCCAATGCTTATCAACCATAAGTTTAGCCATCTTCTTCTGAGGCTCAGTACCCAAAACGTAGGCAACTTGAGCGAACGCGTAACCTGATGCATAAATATGAATTGCTGGGTTTGACCCCAAAACCATTTCAGCCATCGCCCAACGAACAGAAGGTGGAACTTTCATGCCACCTAAATCAACTGGTGCATCAAGACGCCACCATTCACCATCGACATATGCTTTATATGATTTCTTAAAGCTTTCTGGCAGCGTTACATTTCCGGTTTCTTTATTAAGAATTGCACCAACGCGATCGCCTTCAACAAAGGACGCTGCTAGATCGTTTTCGCAAAGACGTTTCATCTCTTCCAGCATTCCGATGGCGGTGTCACGATCGACATCACCATATGGGGCAGTGCCCATGACTTTTTCGCGACCAAGAAGGTCAAAGAGGCAGAATTCAATATCGCGCAGATTGGCTATGTAATGGCTCATGGGCAAATAATGCTACCCATCAGTAACTTAGGCAAGTCTAATCGCGAAGGTTTGCCAGACCTTAGCCAGAGTTAAATCTCCCGTTAATCATCGCAAGAGAGGGTGCGCTCATGCGAATAATCGTGGTCGGTGGCGGGATCATCGGGACCGCCCATGCGTATTACGCACTAAAGGCCGGGTACCAGGTAATTCACTTAGAAAGAGATGCCGAACCTCAGAGCGCTTCAGTTAGAAATTTCGGCTTGGTCTGGGTTAGCGGTCGCCGCGGCGGCGAAGAACTCAAAGTTTCGATCAGAGCTCGCGAATTATGGGGAGAAATTAGCCAAGATATCCCAGAGCTAATTTTTCGTGCAAATGGATCATTAACTCTGGCAACCAGTGAGGCCGAAGTAAATGTGATGCAGGAGTGTTTGCGTAAAGAAGATGCCGGCGATCGTGGTTGGGCTTTATTAACCAAAGAAGAAACGAAAAAAATCAACCCAGTGTTAAACGGCAATTTTATTGCTGCGCTCTGGTGCCCCTTAGATGCTGCGGTTGAGCCAAATTCAGTATTGAATTCGATTCGCTCAAAGTTGATGGAGAATCCAAATTATAAATGGCGCAACCATATTGATGTAACAGATGTGCAACGCGATGATGGAAAAGTTGTAGCAATTGCCCGCAACGGTGAATTATTCGAAGGTGACTACTTAATTCTATGTCCTGGTGCCGACCACACCTCGTTATTTAAAGAACAGTTTGATAGCGCACCAATTCGCAGAGTCTATTTGCAGATGATGAATACTGAGATATTTTCTGAGAAGCTCACCACTTCTATTGCTGATGGTGATTCAATGCGTTACTACCCAGGCTATGAAGTCCCGGCACTTGATAATTTGCCAGAGCAACACCCAGTCGCTCGCGATAACCACATGCAGTTACTTTTAGTTCAGCGCGCAGATGGCACACTAACGATTGGTGATACTCACGCTTATGACGAACCTTTTGATTTCAAGTTAGATGAGAAGCCCTATCAATACTTACACAATTTAGCGAGCGAATTAATTGGCCATCAGTTACCACCTATTGCAAAACGTTGGTCTGGTGTTTATAGCCAGCGAACCGACCATGCAATTTGCGACCGGCGCCAGATTGCCCCAAATATCATTTCTGTAACTGGTCCTGGTGGACGCGGAAATACTCTGGCGCCTGCCATAGCTGAAGAAACAATAAAGGGGATAGCGTGAGCGCACCTGCAATTAGATTGGTGGCATTTGATGTAGCGGGCACCACTGTTAATGATGATGGCTTAGTTGTCGCAGCATTTAAAGTTGCATTTGAGAAATCACAACCGGAGCTTTGGCCGGAAAAAGGTGCGATCTGGACCCAATATGCAATTGACACAATGGGTCAGTCAAAAATTCATGTCTTCACAGAGCTGCTTGGCGATATTGAGAAAGCACGTGCAGCAAATGTGGCATTCGAAGAGGCCTATATGAATGAAGTTGCCGAACAAGGAATCTCACCGATTGCGGGTACTCTTGAAATATTCGCACATCTCAGAGAACGCGGAATTGCAATTGCACTAACGACTGGTTTTAGTCGCTCGACCTTAGATCCAATGCTCTTTGAGTTGGGTTGGCTTGGTCTAATCGATGCTTCGGTTACTCCTGAAGAAGCTGGTCGTGGTCGACCACACCCAGACATGTTGAATTTTCTAGCAAACAAATTTAATATCCAATCACCTGAATTAGTCATGGTCGTTGGTGACACCGCAGCCGATATGCAATCAGGTGTTGCATTTGGTGCAACTAACATAGTTGGCGTATTAAGCGGAGCTCATGATCAAGAAACGCTTCATGACGCTGGAGCCACATCAGTTATTAACTCAATAGCAGATCTAAGTTCACTTATCTGACATTAATTAATAACTATTAAGTAATCCAGCATTCACGGAAAGAACCAAGAACCGTCACCTGTTTGATCCTTCCTGTTTGTAATAAAGGTAGATAGTCCCCTGACAATCCTTAGGAAGGGATCCCACATATGCGCGCAAAGCGTCTAGTAGCTGCAGCGACTGCTGTAGCACTGTCAGTTGGAATAGTTGCAATCGCAACACCAGCTAAGGCAGCAATCAATATCTGTAAGGCTAAGAATGTTGCAGAAGCAGGCGGCCTCGATGCACTTGTTACAGCAGCTAAAAAAGAAGGAAAGCTCGCACTAATTACAACTCCTCGCGATTGGGCTAACTACGGCGCGATTCACGATGCATACGAAAAAGCATTCGGCGTAAAAGTCACAGTTGATAATCCAGACGGATCATCACAATATGAAATTGACACAATGAAAACTGCTCCTAAGTCAAAGCAACCAGATTCAATCGACATCGGACCACTAGTTGTTGCTCAACTAACTCCACCAGGAGGAACACCACTTTCTTCTCCATATAAAGTCATCAACTGGAATGACATTCCAAAAGCTGCTAAAGATCCAAATGGTCTTTGGTACGGAAACTACGGTGGAAAGCTAGCGATTGTGTACAACACAACTCTTTCATCAGTACCAACAAAGGCATCAGATTTCACAAAGCCTGAATACAAGGGCGTCGTCGGTATCACTGGCGACCCAACCTCTTCAAACCAAGCTTTCATGTCACTTTTGGCTGCAAGCATTGGTAACGGCGGTTCAAAGAATCTATCCGATGTAACAAAAGGCCTAGAACTATTTAAGGCTGTAAAGGCACAAGCACCACTAGTAAAGGTAAACGGAACCAACTTAGCCACCGGGACAGCAAAACTTGGCTTCATGTGGGACTTCAACGCACTTGGCATCATTCCAGCGGCTAAGGCCGCCGGACTTGATCTGAAGTTTGTTTATCCATCAGATTTCGTTCTACAAGCTCCGCCATACATCAACGCAATCAATGCAAAGTCACCAAACTGCGCAAATGCACGTTTGTGGCAAGAGTTTGTTTACTCACAGAACAAGGGAAAGACAGCCGCTCAAATCACTGCTGCTGATCTAAAGCTCTCCGGTTCTAAATTGTTCGCAAAACTACAAGGTGGACAGAACTACTTCCAGCAGTCAGGTGCAGATCCAATCATGTCTGCAGCAATGGCAAAGAAGAAGCTTCTACTTCCATCACTTCTTGATTTCCAAGTTCCTGCGACAGCAAAGGTTGTTGGCCCAGCCACGATCTCTGATGTACTAGCAGCACGTGAACAAGTAATTTCTTCATGGGCTAGCTTGTAAAAGGAAATATGACTTCAAATATCAAGGTGGAAGGCGCTCCCCTAGAACGGAGCGCCTTCCGCTTTTTTAAGGTGACTTCAGTATTACCAGCTTTGCCATTCTTGCTTATTTTTGGATTTTTCTTTATTTACCCAATAACTAAATTAATCTATGTCTCCTTCATGTCTAACGAGAATACCTTCACTTTTGGAAATTTCCAGACTGCATTTACGCAGCCATATAGCACTGGCTTTGTGAACAGCATAAAAATTGCTTTCCTATCGGCGCTCATAGCAGCTTTTCCCGGCGCAATCGCGGCATACTTTATTGAAACTCGTGGCCCTTCGAAGTTGAAACGTTCACTGGCGATGATGAACGGAGTTTTGGCAAATACTGGCGGCGTACCGCTTGCTTTTATGTTTATGGCTGCCATTGGAATGCAGGGTACTTTGACAAAAGTATTAAAGTATTTCGGAATTGATATATACGCCGGCACATTTTCGCTAGGTACTTTCACTGGGATTTTACTCGTTTATCTCTATTTTCAACTACCTTTAATGGTTATCGTATTTTCACCAGCGATTATGTCGTTGCGTCGAGAATGGGTAGAAGCAGCTAAAAATCTAGGTGCCAGCCAAATCAATTACTGGTTCCGAGTTGGTTTTCCATTGCTTTTTCCAAGCTTTATTGCCTCCTTCTTATTGCTATTTGCAAGTGGTTTTTCAGCCTATGCAACGGCAAATGCGCTAACTGTTGGAAACTTGCCACTTACACCGTTGCAGATCGGCGGTCTATTAGACGGAAATGTCTCTGCCTCGCAATTGAACCTTGGTAAGGCGCTAAGTGTTGTAATGATTCTAATTTCGGCAGTCGCGGTGATTCCATATTTGATTATTCAGCGTAAAGCGGCAAGGTGGCAACGTAGATGAAGCGACGGATAGATTTGCCCCTCTTAATTACTTTAACGACCCTAGCTCTATTTGTTTTTGTTCCAATGATCTCAGCCTTCGAATATTCAATTCGAACTCCAGTTGAGGGTGGATACGGTTTAACCAATTACAAATGGGCGGTAGCAGACGAAGATTTCTTGTACTACATTCTTCGTTCAGGTTGGCTATCTGCACTCACAGTGCTAGTTACTTTAGTTATCCTGGTGCCAACTGTAACTTGGTTGCATCTGAGCGATTCGAAACTCCGCCCACTGATTGATGGGCTTTCATTGCTGCCGTTGGTAATTCCGGTGGTTGCATTCGCCGTTGGTGCCCAAATCAGCCTTCCAGAGTTTGTTCAGAACACCGTGCTAGAACTTCCATTCTTATATTTTATTTTGGCATTGCCTTATGCCTATCGAGCGCTAGATATTGGGCTTAACTCGATTCCGCTAAAGACAATCACGGAGGCTGCTCGCAGCACCGGTGCTAGTTGGTCTCGCACAATTATATCGGTAATTATTCCGGTCATTCGAGGCGCAGTCATGGGCACAATCGCTCTGACTTTTGCGCTCTCGTTAGGTGAATACACATTAACTGTCTTGCTGCATTGGGACACATTCCCGACGTGGGTCACTTTTGTGGCACAAGAAAACATTCTGGGCGCGATTGCCATTTCAATGATGTCTCTAATCATTCCATTTATTTTATTAACCGGAATAACACTGTTAATGCCGGATCGTTCAGCACAGAGGAGGAAATAATGACCAGCAAAGATCTAACTCTTACAAATGTGAGTCGTAGATTCGGAACTGTAACCGCTTTGGATAATTTCAATCTTCACGTGGGGGTTGGTGAATTAGTAGCCCTGCTTGGACCATCTGGCTGTGGCAAGACAACTGCACTAAGAATCATTGCTGGTCTAGAAAGTTTAGATTCTGGAAAAGTCACAGTAGGTGAGAAAGATATCTCTAGGATCCCGGCCCATAAACGCAACATGGGAATGGTTTTCCAGGCTTACTCGCTTTTCCCAAACTTAACCGTTGAAGAGAACGTTGCCTTTGGTTTGCAAATGCGCAAAGTTTCAAAGCATTTGAGGCTAAAGAAAGCACATGAGTTACTGGAACTAGTAGGGCTGCCAACACATGCCAAACGATTTACACATCAACTCTCAGGTGGGCAGCAACAGCGCGTAGCCCTGGCAAGAGCGCTAGCTTTTTCACCTGAAATACTTTTGCTGGATGAGCCGCTTTCAGCCCTTGATGCGCAAGTTCGAGTGAATTTACGCGAAGAAATTCGTCGACTGCAAATCTCACTCGGCACCACCACGGTATTTGTTACTCATGACCAAGAAGAGGCAATGTCAATCTCGGATCGAGTTGGCGTGATGAGTCACGGAGTTTTGGAACAAATTGATACACCAGATGTTTTATATAACGCCCCTGCCACGGCATTTGTAGCGAACTTCGTGGGTGTTATGAATAGAATTCCAGCCGATTTAGCTAACGGTAAAGTAAGTATTTTTGGAAAGTCTTTGACTGCTTCAAAAAAAGGAAGCGAAAGTGGCAAGATTGTCGCTTTGCTTAGACCAGAAACAATCTCGGTTAAAAAAAGTTCAAGCCAAGGCAATGCCCGTGTTTTAACTAGATCGTTCCAAGGCGCATCTTCAGCAATTATTTGTCAAACTCATGAAGGAACTATTGTGCAGTCTTTAATGGCAAGTTTTGATACTGGAGATTTTCACCCTGGAACGCTAGTTGATCTAGAGGTTTCCACAAATGAAGTTATGGTTACCAATGTCTAGTACTGCCTCAAGCCGAATTGTTCGTTCGAAGTTCTCGGAAGATTCAAAGTGGAATGATTTAGTAATAGATAAGGGAGAGGCAATTATTGGCGAAGAGCCGATAAATGCTGAAGTACTCTGCACCTTTATTCATTTAAGCGATATTCACATCTGTGATGCTGCATCGCCAGCTCGATTAGAGTTTCTAGATCGAATTGCAGATCCAGATAATCCGTTGTCAGCGTTAGTTCCTTACATCGGAACTTATCGAGCACAAGAGTTTCTTACAACTCAAGTATTTGAGGCAATGGTTGAGTCGGCTAACAAAATTCAGAGAGCGCCACTGACCGGCGTACCAATTGATGCCGTTGTTATAACTGGCGACGTAACTGATAACGCCCAGAGCAACGAATTGTCTTGGTATAAAACTATTCTTGATGGCGGCTTAGTCAACCCAAAAAGCGGTGACTCAGAACGCTCTGAAGCATCGCATTCATCAAATTCCGATCTTTACGATATTCATTATTACCACCCCGATGGCCCGCCAACTGGATTGCCGGCAGATCGACCACATACGCTGCATGATTTTCCACATTTTAAAGGTGCGCTATCTGCAGCTGAGAAACCTTTTAATGCGCAGGGCTTAAAACATAGATGGCTTGCAGTACACGGGAATCACGATGCACTTCTGCAAGGAACAGCAGCGCCAACCGAAGATTTAAATAATTTAGCAACCGGACCAAACAAGCTGGCAAGACTCAGCGATTCTGCCGACCTAGCAACTTTATTTGCAGGCTTTGGCGAAGTAGGCCCAGCTTTATATCCAGGGTTAGATAACTTAGAAACTAACGAAGTAACGGCTGACCCCAAACGAGCTTTAGTTAAAATGGAAAATTGGGTTGAGATACATACAAATTGTGGTCACGATCATGGCTTAGAGAAATTTACGCCAGATACCGCGTATTGGTATCGAGATATTAATACGCAAGTTCGCTTAATAGCACTGGATACCGTAAATCGTTACGGTGGCTGGCAAGGTTGTATTCACCGCGAACAATTTGATTGGCTTCGCGAATTACTCGAAGCTTCGACTGATAAGTATGTAATTTTGACCTCACACCACCCGCTAGATTGTTTGTTTAATGGCTATGTTCCCGAAGGTGAAGAAGCACCAGCGCTTGAATTAGAAGTTAAATCGCTGTTAGCGGATAATCCAAATGTGATTCTCTGGTTTGCCGGCCATGTACATGATCACAAAATAACTCAACACAAAGACGAAGATGGGACACCGCTCTTTTGGGAGATTAGAACAGGTTCACACATTGATTGGCCGCAACAATCGCGGGTAATTGAAATTGTTAAGACCTCGAATAACAAAATCGCAATTGGCACCGTGGTCTTTGACCATGCCGGTCCAGTTGAATTTCATGGGCTGCCAGAAGAACTTGCAGACCCAATCGCACTAGCTGGTCTATCCAGGCTATTGGCAGCCAATGATTGGCAGCGCCAAAACCCTGGGCCTTTTAACCTAGAAGTGGCAGCTGGCGAACCGAAAGATCGAAATATCTGGCTCTGGGCCAGCGATCCCTTAATTTAATTCAAATTAGTTATAGGCTCACGCTCATGTTATTAAGCGATCGCGATATACGAGCTGAAATTGCTACCGGTCGGGTTGCTGTTGAACCCTTCGCCGAATCAATGGTCCAGCCTTCCAGCGTTGATGTGCGACTAGATCGCTTTTTCCGGGTCTTTGAAAATCACAAATATTCGGTAATTGATCCATCAATCGAGCAATCAGAGCTAACCCGCGAAGTTGTAGTCGAGCCAAACGAGCACTTTATTCTGCACCCAGGTGAATTTGTGTTGGCTTCAACATATGAAATTATCACTTTGCCTGATGATATTGCTGGTCGCCTCGAAGGTAAGTCATCGCTAGGTCGCCTTGGCTTACTAACTCACTCAACTGCGGGCTTTATTGACCCAGGTTTTTCGGGACATATCACTCTAGAACTTTCAAATGTGGCAAATTTGCCAGTAAAACTCTTTCCTGGAATGAAGATTGGGCAACTTTGTCTAATTAAACTCTCATCTCCTGCTGAGCATCCTTACGGCTCTGCCGTTTATGCTTCTAGGTATCAAGGACAGCGCGGGCCAACGGCAAGCCGTTCTTGGATCAATTTTCACCAAACCATAATTCAGTAGTTAGGGAGTCAAAATGAAGACAACTCTTATCGTCGGTGGAATTGTTGTTTTACTTGCCATCTTTTTTATTGCGCAGTACAACCGCTTGATTAGATTAAATGTTGCAGTCGATGAAGCATTTGCCCAGATTGAAGTGCAACTAAAGCGTCGCGCTGATTTGATTCCTAATTTAGTTGAAACTGTCAAAGGTTATGCAACACACGAGCAATCAACTTTTGACGCCGTGATATCCGCGCGAGCAAAAGCAACAACCGCTTCAACTGTTGCTGATGTATCTGCCGCTGATGGAATGTTGACCCAAGCACTTCGCGGATTGCTAGCAGTAGCTGAGGCATATCCTGATCTAAAAGCTTCAGCTAACTTCATGTCGCTACAAGAAGAACTTTCTACAACTGAAAATAAAGTTGCCTTTTCACGTCAGTTCTATAATGACAGTGTGCGCTTGTTAAACACAGCCGTAAAAACTATCCCAACAAATTTCTTTGCTGGATTTGCCAAAGTAGATGAGCGTGAATTCTACGAAGTTGATGAAGCAACTAACCGAAACGCTCCAAACGTAAGCTTTTAAAGGCCTATGGCAACTGTTTCGTTTCGCGCTGCGCAAAGCGCTAATAAACGCAAAACCTTTCTTCTCCTGGGAGCGATGGGCGCACTTACCTGGTTAGTTTTGATCTCAATTTTCACCTACCTTGGTACTAGCAGCGCAGCGATTGTGCCATTTGCAGTCGGGATAACTTTATTTTCAGTCTGGGGTTCTTACTACGGCTCCGACAAATTGGTTTTAACCATGACAGGTGCCAAACAAATTCAAGAGAGTGATAATCCAAAACTATTTGGCTTGATTCAAGAAATCACAATTGCTAGTGGATTACCAATGCCAAAAGTTGCCATCGTTGAAGATAGTGCGCCGAATGCTTTTGCGACGGGACGAAATCCTGAGCACGCACTAATTGCATTTACTACTGGAATTCTCGATGCCATGGATCGTGATCAACTACAAGGTGTTATCGCGCACGAAATGGCACACGTTGGAAATCGCGATACTTTAGTTTCAGCGGTAGCTGCGACAACAGCAGGTGTTATTGCGCTAATCAGTGACCTTTTGATGCGCATGATGTGGTTTGGTGGCGGCCGTCGCGACCGTGACAGTAATGGCAATCCAATTATGTTGGTTGTCTCTCTAGTTGTTTTAATTTTGGCACCAATTGCTGCCGTGATGCTGAAATCAGCTATTTCACGGAAACGTGAATCCCTAGCTGATGCAACCGCCGTTGCCTTTACTCGCAACCCAGCCGGCCTACGCAGCGCACTTGAAGTATTAGCGGCTGATTCCACAGTGGTACAACAGAAATCAACTGCTGTTGCACATATCTGGATTGAGTCGCCACTAGATGGCAAATCAGTATCAAAAATGTTTGCTTCACATCCACCAATTCAAGAGCGCATTGCAACGTTGCGCGCGATGGAGTCGCTTAACTAGCTGCTAGTGGAAAGAAAACGGTAAAGGTTGCACCTTCACCTAATTTTGAAGTAACGCTAACTTTGCCACCGTGCGCCTGCATAACGGCAGCGACGATAGAGAGACCTAGGCCACTTCCTTCTTCTCTAGCGCGATTTCGTGATGGATCTGCGCGATAAAAACGCTCAAAAATGCGGGCTTGATCCTCTTGCGATAAACCAGGGCCAGAATCAGCAATCGAGATAGAGGCACCTTCGTCGTTACTTTCAATTGAAACTGCAATTGGGGTACCAACCGGAGTATGAATTCGAGCATTTGCTAATAAATTTGCTACAACTTGGTGGATCTTGCCCGAATCTCCCAATATAAAAGCTTCCTCCGGCAAATTAAGAGTGATCGGATGATCGGGGCCCGCTGCTCTGGCTGACTCAACTGCTTCAGTTACTAATTCAGTCAGATTTACTGGTGCATTTACAAACTCGCGAGACTGATCTAACCGAGCCAGCGTTAACAAATCTTCAACTAGAGCGCCCATGCGAACTGATTCACTTTCAATTCGACCCACAAGTTCAGAGGTTGCAGCTTCGCCTTTAACTGCGCCTTGCCGATGCAGCTCGGCAAAACCACGAATTGCTGTTAGTGGCGTGCGTAGTTCATGGCTCGCATCTGCTACAAATCGCCGTAATTTATTTTCACTTGCGGTACGAGCGGCGAAAGATTCTTCAATTCGCGAAAGCATCGCGTTAAGTGAAGTAACTAGACGACCAACTTCAGTATCTGGTTTAGTATCAGGCAAACGCGCCGATAAATCACCGGCTGCAATTTTCTCTGCCGTTTCTTCAACTGCCACCAGTGGTCGCAACCCAACTCGAATCACCATGCGCGAGGCGAATCCAATTAAGAGAAGGGCAATAAGACCAATGAAAACGAAGACAACGCGCAAACGTGAAGCAGTTTCATCTACCCCAGCTAATGATTGAGCCACAAAAACTGATCCCATAGCCGATGGCAATACTCGTGCCAAAACCCGAAAGTCAGAACCTGGGATTTCTAAGGTGAATGGTCGATTTCCATATTTGGCAGCGCTAGCTGGCAAAGTACCTAAAACGTAATCGGTTATCTTTTGAGAATTTAAGTCGCCACCTACGCCTCCCACATAGTTGCCGAATGGATCAAGTAACGTGATCGATACCGAGCTAGGAACACTGCGCAAAGGGGTTTCGGCAGCAGCATCCCTGGCCGGTGAACGCTCATCATCATTGGAATCACTTTGAATTCCAGCACGATCAACCCGCAACAAAGCACCATCTGCAACGCTAATTAATTGTTGATCTACTTGTTGAAGCAAGAATTTTTGCATTATGTTTTGTGCGGCAAAATCTGAAACCGTGAAACCGAGTGCGGATAAAAGCAATACACCGACTAGGAGTCGGTTTCGTAAGCTCGCACTAGATAATGGATTTCGATTCTGCATTTAAAAATTACTTCGGTGGAATTCGTAGTCGATACCCAACGCCACGCACGGTATGAATTAGCGCAGGCTCATATTTGTCAATCTTCTTGCGCAGGTAAGAAACGTAAGTTTCGACAATGCCCGCATCGCCCCTAAAATCATATTGCCAGACATGGTCAAGAATCTGCGCTTTAGAAACAACACGATCGGCGTTAATCATCAAGTAGCGAAGTAGTAAGAATTCAGTAGGGGAGAGATCAATTAGATTACCGGCGCGATGAACTTCATGAGTGGCTTCATCCAATTCAAGATCAGCAAAACGAATTTTCTCTTCATCATTAGGAGTTGTGGTTGCACCAGTGCGGCGTAATAGTGAGCGTAAGCGTGCAACCAACTCTTCTAGGCTAAATGGCTTGGTCATGTAATCATCGCCACCGATTGTTAGGCCAGCAACTTTGTCTTCCATGCCATCTTTAGCAGTCAAAAACAGAACTCCAATATTTTGACCTTCGTTGCGAATACGTTTGCAGACCTCAAAACCAT
>CANLAY010000006.1 GCA_947488635.1 Candidatus Nanopelagicaceae bacterium | reverse complement strand
GCTCTGAAACGTAGTGGGAAAGTGCGGATTCCGCGCAGTGCTAACCAAACTTCAAAGGGGCCAGGAATCGCGCCACTTAATTTACGGACATCGGCTAGGCGCTTAAGAAGAGTTGGATCATTAGTGGAAACTGAACCCAAAATTATGTCGCTATGGCCAGCAAAGTATTTAGTCACAGAATGCATCACAAAATCAGCACCGAATTCAAGTGGCTTCTGGGTCAATGGCGTGGCCAGTGTGTTATCAACTGCAACGCCAACACCTGACTTTTTAGCACCAGCAATAATTGTCTTAAGGTCAACGTTTTCTAGTGCTGGATTAGTTGGTGATTCCAACCAAAGAAGCGCTGCTCCTTTTGCCGCTTCTAATACGGCTGCAGTATTGGTTGCTTCGACAAAGCGAACTTCGAGACGACCACTTTCGTGATAACCCTTTAGTAGCGCAGCAATGCCTTGGTACCCTTCATCGGAAAGAACAACAGGTGCGCCTATTGGAAGTAAATTAAATATCGCAGTTGCTGCAGCTTGCCCTGATGCGAAAACTAAAGTCTCGCCACCTTCAAGAGCGCTGATTGCACTTTCTAGAGCACTCCAAGTTTCATTTCCGTAGCGACCGTAACCAATTGGGCCACCGGCATGAAAAGTTGAGTTCAGTGCGATTGGGGTATTTAGTTCACCATCTGGCACGGGAACTGGTCGACCAGCACTAATCGCAAGTGTTTCTGGCTTTAACTTCTTATCAGAACTCATAGCTGAAAGCCTATTACTTTTTTACTTTCCAAGAACGGCCATTGCCGCATTATGACCAGGGATTCCGCTCACTCCCCCGCCTCGTTGCGCACCTGCGCCACAAATAAAGATTCGTGGATCATCAGTTTCCACGCCCCAGCGCCGGCTATCGCCTTCTTCGCGAAATGGGAAAGTTAGATCACTATGGAAGATATTTCCACGCGGCAATGAGATCGCTTCTTCTAAGTCCAACGGGGTCTTGGCTTCAATACAAGGCGAACCATCACTATTGCGAGCAATAATTTGCGAGACTGGGTCAACTAAGTATTTATCCAATTCGGCAATGAAACCGGCTAGCGCTGTGGCCTTGGTGGCTTCATTATCAGCATCGAAAAGTTCAGCTGGCGTATGTAAGCCAAAGAGAGTCAGAGTTTGATAACCGGCAGCTTGTAGCTCGGGGCTCAAAATTGAAGGGTCAGACAAAGTATGGCAATACATTTCAGATGGGAAACAAGCAGGCAACTTGCCCGCTTTGCTCTCTTGGTATGAAGTTTCCAGCTGAGAAAATTTCTCGCTGATATGAAAAGTTCCGGCAAATGCTAACTCAGGCGCAATACCGCTCTTTAATCTAGGCATTTTCTTTAACAACATATTAATTTTAAATTGCGCACCTGACAGACTTGCTGGTTTAGGTTTATTACGAAGCTTTGCCAGTACCTGTGGCGCTGCATTAGATAGTAAATGACTGGCTACGAATTGGTCGCCATTTTCGATTGTCGCAGTAACTGAATCTGCATTACTTTTAATTGAAGTAACTTTGCTATTTGTACGAATCTCAACGCCAGCTGCGCGAGCAACGCGTTCTAATTCTTTAACTAGTGCGCCCATG
This sequence comes from Candidatus Nanopelagicaceae bacterium, assembly GCA_947488635.1. GTDB lineage: Bacteria > Actinomycetota > Actinomycetes > Nanopelagicales > Nanopelagicaceae > Planktophila. Next base: position 13,442 of record CANLAY010000006.1, on the reverse strand, counting down.
CCACCTTTAGGAACTTTCCACTCCCCGGTGCCGTTTCCAATCAGGTGATAGAGAAAACAAATATTAGCCAGCAAGTCATCAGCTGATGCATGGGTTCCGATTAGCGCATCAGTTAGGACAACGCCTTTAACCAAGTCACTTTTAAAGCGAGCGTTAATGATTTCACCGATTGGTGCTTCAACTAAATAATTCCAAATTTCAGGTAAACCAATTGCCGCCTTAAGTTCGCTACGGCTTTTCAATGGTTGCAACATGTATGGCGCAATACGTTCAGCAAACTTTGCGACTTCACCATAGAACTGCTGCCATGCTGCTGCATCTGCCTCACCATCTGGAATCGAGGCGAAGGAATCTGCAGTGGTTTGATCCCATTGGCGCGAAATATAAAGTCCGGCGCCATTTAAATCAGGGGTATATGACGAAACTGTGCGAGGCATGGTTACAAAATTAAGTCCTAGGTCGCTAACAATTTGGTCAGGCAATAACGCCACTAAGTAGGAATAGCGTGACAAGTGCGCATCGAATTCTGGGAAAGCTCTGACGCTGGCTGTGGCACCACCGATTTCTTCATTTGCTTCAAGAATTACCACTGATTTGCCGGCTTTAGCTAAATATGTTGCCGCTACTAAACCGTTGTGGCCACCGCCAATGATCACAACATCTTTAGTAACCGTGGTCATGCCTATTCCTCAAGTCGTTTCGTGGAATTACGTACCACCAGGGTAGTTGGTAGAACCAATGACGGCACTTCGGCGTTGGGCTTACGTAGACGTTCCATAATTGACCAAGCAGCCATCTCGCCCATTAACTGCACTGGTTGTTCGATCGTAGTTAGATCAGAATATTCCGCCATCTCATGGCCATCAAAACCAATTATCGAAATATCATCAGGAACACTTAAACCGTGACGTCTAGCTGCTTGCATGGCGCCAAATGCCATTTCATCAGACTCGCAGAAAATAGCAGTTGGTCGATTTGGTCGGGCCAATAAATCATCCATTGCGCGTGAGGCGGTATTCATGGTGAAGTCACCATGTACTTCACGTGAAGGAATCCATTCCAATCCGTTCTCGGCTAATACTTGCAAGAAGCCGCGACGACGATCTTGTGGCACCGAGAAATTAAAAGGGTCATCGGGGCGACCGGACATTAAACCAATTTGTTTATGACCTTGATTAACTAAGTGTTGGGTTGCAGTTCGAGCTCCGGCAACATCATCAATTTTGATACTTGCACAATCTTTATGTGCCATACCAACAAGTGCGATCGGAATTCCCAAACTCAGCATTGAAGCAAATTCTTCTTCAGTTGGCGGCAAACTAATAACGATTAGCGCATCAACGCGACCTTTAAGCAATTGATGCTGGAATAACCGCTCGCGCCCTTTCATCTGGCTGAAGTTATAAAGCAAGAGATCTAGGCCGGCTTCGCGTAGCGCTTGCTCAGCGCCATTGATTACTTGGGCGAAATACCAACGTGAAATATATGGCGCAACTACGCCGACGCTATTGGTGCGACCAGGTCGAATCCGATCACCGTCACCGGTTAAGGAGTAATTTAATTTCGCAGCTGCGGCTTCAATTTTGGCCCGAGTTTGCGGATTTACATGTTCTAGGCCTCGAAGTGCGCGCGAAACGGTGGCAGTTGAAACGCCTGCCTCTGCTGCGACTTCCTTGATTCCAGCCATGTATTCCTCATACTTTCTGCAAGAGACTGTAAATTCCTGCAATAATTGTAAAAACTAGGCGGTAAGTCCTAAAAAAGCAATAGATTTTTCGTAATTAGGGTTACCTTAGAGTTATGAGCAATCAAATTCAGACCTTAATCCAAGTTGAACTAGAAGACCGCAACCGCTTAACTGCGCTCTTTCGATTAATCATCGTTTTGCCGGTGGCAATCTACTTCAGCGCCTTTGCTATTAGTTCTTTTTCAACTTACACCTGGGGTTATAGCTTGGGCGGCTTAATTGTTCTGCCTACTTTCTTGGCGCTGGTCTTTCGCGGCATTTACCCAAGTTATGCGCTCTCATTTAATCATGCCTTGATTTCGCTTGAAACTCGCGTTAACGCCTATGTTCTATTGCTTACCGATGACTATCCATCGATTGAAGAAAATGACATAGTGAAAATCACTTTGCCTGAAGTTGGCAACGGTTCACAACTTAGCCGAGTTAAGCCACTCTTTAAGTGGTTCTTAGCTATCCCACTTTATGTAATGGCAATAATCTACTTAATTTATGGACTTTTCTTAACTCTCTTTGCTTGGTTCTCAATCTTGTTCAGCGGCAAGTATCCAGTTTGGTGCGCTGACGCTATGGTGGGAATTTTAGCGTTCTTCAATCGTGTATACGGTTATGCATTTATTTTAGTAACTGACGAATACCCAAGTTTCTCCCTCTAATCTATGGCCGTCCACTCTGCGCAAAAGATGCGACTTATCGTTGCCGAAGTTGCTGAGATGGATCGCAAGTTTGCACCACTAATAGCTCGTCGCCCGCTTTGCACAATAGGTCGAAGTGCTCCAGCCGAGTCCCATTTTGAATCCTTGGTTAGTTCTGTTATTTCACAGCAACTAGCCGTAAAGGCTGCAGAGACAATTCATGGGCGCTTGATTGATCTTTGTAAGGGAACGATTAGCGCTAAAAAAATAATCAAACTCGATGACGCTGCACTTCGAGAAATAGGTGTCTCTGGCGCAAAAGCTCGCACAATAAAGGGCCTAGCTGAGGCGGTTGTTGATAAATCAATTCCCATAGATACCATCGATGAAATCCATGATGATCAAGAGATTTATGACAAGTTAACTTCACTATGGGGCATTGGGCGCTGGACAGTTGAGATGTTTATGATGTTTCAACTAGGGCGCTTAAATGTTTGGCCAACCGGCGATTTAGCGGTGCGCCGGGGTTGGGACATAATCCACAAAAATAAAGAGGAAACTCTGGCTAAAGCTTTAGATGTAAAGGGTGAGAAGTTACATCCATACCGAAGTGTTGTTGCTTGGTATTGCTATCAAGCAGTTCATGAAAGTCGCGGGCTGGACTACTAAATATCCTCAAGGATTAATGAGACAGAATTGATGCACCAGCGTTGATCAGTTGGCACGTCATAGCCTTCGCCCTCAAAAACATGACCTAAATGTGAGCCGCAAGCAGCACAGCGCACTTCGGTGCGAACTCTTGGCGCAAGAGAGCGATCTTCAATTAATTCAACAGCATCATCGGCAGATGGTGCATAGAAAGATGGCCAACCACAGCCGGAATGAAATTTAGTTTCGCTGCGGAATAGTTCGGCGGCGCAAGCTTTACATTTATAGACACCAACTTTGTCAGTGTCAGTGTATTCACCAGTAAATGGTCGCTCAGTTGCAGCATTGCGCAAAACATCATAAGAAAGAGAATCTAACTTCGCTTTTAGTTCTGCTTCGTTGACTTTTACCGGATAATTACTCTCGCCCATTAGAGAACTACTCCAACCGGAAATGCAACGCCAGTACTGGAATGACAGTCGTAGCCATTCGGATTCTTCTGCAAGTACTTCTGGTGATATTCCTCGGCGATGAAATATTCAACGCCATCGGCGATAAGAATTTCAGAAACAATTGGGTCGAGTCCCGCTTTGGTTAAAACTTCTTGATAGAGATCACGAGACTTAATTGCCTGAGCTAATTGTTCTGATGTGGTTGCATATATAGAACTGCGGTACTGAGTTCCGATATCGCCACCTTGTTGATTAAGTGAAGTCGGATCATGCATAGTCCAGAACTCTTCAAGTAAGCGCTGATATGAAATCTGTTCATCATCGAATAAAACATGCACCATTTCGGCATGGCCAGTTACGCCAGTGCAGACTTGTTCATAACTTGGATTTGGCCGTGTGCCACCCATGTAGCCAACACTGGTTTGAATAACTCCGGCTAACTGCCAGAAACGACGTTCGGCGCCCCAAAAACAACCGGTTGCAAAGTATGCGCTCTGATTCATGGCAATATTCTGGCAGTAAGCCCACAAAATTGTCATACGAGTTCAGATGCCATGAATGTTTCCTGAGTAATTATTAACATCTGCGCTACTGATAACCTTGCCATTGCGCCCCCGTAGCTCAGGGGATAGAGCACCGCCCTCCGGAGGCGGGTGCACAGGTTCGAATCCTGTCGGGGGCACATTTAGTTGGTGAAGAATAAAATGCAAGCGAGATAAATCACCGGTAATCGGGAAATCCCCTGCCTTTTGTCCTTGTATTAAGGGTTCAAGCACGGGAGAATAAGCACATTACGACATCGAGTTCGTAGCAAGATCAAATTAATTAATTGGTACGGAACTGGCTTCTGTACGCGAGGTTTCAGGGATAGGTGGTGTTCTCATGGATTGGCGTCATCAATCTGCTTGCCGAGATGAAGATCCAGAGCTGTTCTTCCCAGTCGGAAACACTGGCCCTGCCATTACCCAGATTGAAGAAGCAAAAAAGGTTTGTAACCGCTGCATTGTTAAAGATGCCTGCTTGGCTTGGGCACTTGAGAGCGGACAAGATGCCGGAGTTTGGGGCGGTTTATCAGAAGATGAACGTCGTGCACTAAAGCGTCGCGCAGCACGTAATCGTGCTCGTCTGCAAGAACAACAAAACCAGTTCTAAAGCGGGAACTCCAAGGTTGCTTGGGTGCCAGACTCCCCCGAAGTTAATTTAATCTGACCACGCAATTCATTCTCGGTCAAAGTTCTGACAATTTGTAACCCTAAATTAGAAGAGTTAACTAAATCAAAATCACTTGGTAACCCGGTGCCATCATCGCTAACTGTGACTTTGGCTTTACTTTCAAAACGTTCACAATGAATAACTAAGTTGCTTCCTCGCTCAGCTAGCCCATGTTCGAGTGCGTTGTGAATCAATTCAGTTACGATCAGAGCAAGCGGAGTTGCAATACGTGGATCAATTTCGGCTAATGAGCCACTTCGTCTAATGTTAATTTCGCTCATGCGAGGGCTTAAGTCTGCTGCGTGAATCACTAAATTATCTAGTACTTGATCGAAGGCAACTTTGGCATCGGCACTATTTGAAAGCGTCTCATGAACTAGTGCAATTGATGCTATTCGGCGAACGGCTTCTTCTAGAGCGGCGCTCGCTTGTGGTTCTTCAATACGGCGAGCTTGTAATCGCAAAAGCGCTGAAACTGTCTGTAAATTATTCTTGACTCGGTGATGCACTTCGCGAATCGTGGCATCTTTGGTTACTAATTCGCGTTCACGACGACGTAACTCGGTCACGTTGTGCAGTAAAACAATGGCGCCAATCCGATCGCCACCTTGCAACAAAGGCATCACCATTAAATCGATTGTGGCTCCTTCGTTCTCAATTTCAGCACGACGTAGCGATTTTCCACTCAACGAACTGCTAATTCCTTCGTGATGTGATTCATTTCGTTGCATAGATACTTGCGAAGCAACTTCACCCAAATTAAAACTCTCTAAGTCATTGCCCCAACCCATTCGATTAAAAGCAGATCTGGCATTCGGGCTGGCGTATGTAATTACGCCATTTAAATCAAGTCTGATCAGGCCATCGCCCACGCGAGCAGATGGGTCGAAAATTGAGGATGCATCTTTATATGGATACGTACCTTCGACAACCATGCGGTAAAGATTGTTAGCGATCTCCCGATAGTTCAACTCTAACCGGCTTGGTGAGCGCATTAACTCAGCATTTCGATGGCGTGAGATAACTGCGATTACTTGACCTTCATAAATTACTGGAATCGTCTCTTCTTTAATCAGCAAGTCACCGATTAGCTCAGGTTCAGAATCTCGCACTATGTCGGCGCTCGAAAGCGCTTCATCTAATCGAGGGCGTTCTCCCCAAGTTATTTCAGAACCAATTAAGTCATTTGCGAAAACTGTTGCCGAAGTAGTTGGGCGGATATGTGCGATGGCCACGTATCCGGTTGGCCAAGAAGTGGCGTCGAAGCGAAGTGGAACCCAGAGAACAAGGTCTGCGAAAGAAAGATCCGTCAGTAATTGCCAGTCAGCGATTAACTCTTGCAGTCGATAAATTTGAGAAGCAGTTAACGTGCTGCGCCGATTAACCAGATTTTCGATACGACTCATTTAGGAAACCCGCCAATTTGGTAGCTCATTCGCAATCTCTTGCGCCGCATACCAAGTTAATTCGCCATCATTATCATCTGCGGCTCCGACGAATAAGCAATCGGCCTGACTAAATCTAATGGGTGAAGTTAGATCAACTTCGACCTCTGACTCTTGCCCGATCTGTGATGCCTCTAGGTCTACGGCTAGAACAAATGAGAATTTCGCAGAATCGCCCTGATATGAAATTGAATCTTCAGCTGCCAATAGCGAGAGAATGTATTCGGATTCTTCTTCACCGAGTTCTGGATTACTACTTTTAAATTGGCCAGTTGGCACAAAGGCGGTGTCTATCGAAATTTCGCCATCGCCTAATAGCTGAGTTAACTCATCTGGAGTTAAGGCCAAGTATCCGCGCATGGGCTTACTCTATTGGAAGAGTTGCCGCAGCCTAAAACTAGACCTCGCTTGCAATTTTGAAGATCGCCTTGCGTAACATCGATTTTGGGCTTGCTTCGCTAAGCGAGGAAGTACTGGTTGCCGCCGCCGCCACTGCCCGATTATCTCTAGGCAGGGTAAATCGATTCAACGGATTTAGTTGATCAATCTGCGATGCCAACTCATGCGCTACCTGATCACTACGACGACGAGGTACTTCTAGATTCGCTACGAATTGCAACTTGGCTTTGATTTTATTCTTGGTTAATTCTTGAATTAGCCGGGTCAATCTAAAACGGCCAATTTCATCTGGTCTTGAATTGATCCAAATTTCATCGCAGTTATCGCTACTCCAAATCAGACATTGGGAATTCCAACGACGATCAGTTAATTTCATTGCCAAATTTGAAACTGAGCCAAGATCGATAACTATTAGATCGAAATTCGAGTAAGCAGTAGTCATAAATTTGTCGAAACCAGAGCTCTTGGCTTCAGTTAATTCATATGCCCATAGAAGTTGTGAGACCAATCTGGGATTTTGATCGCCTCGTAAATTACGTAGCTCAAGAGCTATTGAAACGCTCGGCTCAATTGAATTGCCATCAATGAGAAGAGTCCGCTTTTCCAACAAACTGGACTCCATCGCCAGATTTAGCGCCAGAGTTGTGGCACCTGTTGCAGAGCCAGCAGATGCAATAGCTATAACTTTGGCACCAGCTAAATTGCTAACTTTATGGCTGGAAATAAGCGGTTCCCGAAATTCTCGCCGCAAGACAGAGCGAATTTGCGAAACTAATTCGGCTGGGTCTGTGGGTCTTGGAGAAAGTGAACCAAAACGAGTGATCTCAGATTCTGTGCCGTAGCCAATTATGTGACGGACATCAGTTCGCAAATTTGCAACCGAGTCATCGCTAAAGCCTGGTAAATCTGGGGCATAAATTAAGATTGAATTCTTCGCAGTTTCTGGATTCTGGCTAAGGAATGCTTGCAGCGCAGCAATATCTACCGCTCTAGCCACGATGTCCCAACCTTGAGAATGTAGGTTGCTTGAAACAAAACTCTCAAATTTGCTATCAGAGATAGCCGTAATGATTGTGTGAGTGATGCTTTCAACCATTTAGTTTGACCACCACTAATCGGCCATAGGTGGTGGCTCTGAGAACATCTGAAATTTCTTCTCGTCCAATTGCAATAGTGATTGCAGCTTCTGAGCCAAAGTTGGAATTCTTGCGCTCGATGGAGCCTAGGTAGATATCGCTAAGTACTAGCTCTGGTTCAGATGGGAAAGCACCTAGCTCAGCATCTTCTAGAAGATAGATACTTATGCGATCTCCAGCTAATACTGTGGCCGGCAAATCAATTGCTCGAATCGTAAGTGACACTTCGGCACTATTTATGGCTTCATTCTGCGAGCTAATTGATTGGGTCGCAATTAACGAAGTGCGTTGAATTCGATTGATGACAATACTGCCAATTGGATTAACGCCCGCAGGCACATAGTTATCAGAAATCGCCGAAATGTTGACTTGAACTTTAGAAATATCTGAGGCGGCAATTTGCTGGCCGGGAGTGAGTTCGCGATTTGCAATCCAGAAACTTTGCTTCTGATTTGAAAGCGCCGAAATTAGGACGCTAGAGAGGATGGATGCGACTAGTAGCGATGCTGCTACTAGCACTCGAGTTTGAATTTTAGATTTTTTGATTGACATGAAAGGCATCTAACGGTGCGATCGGATATTTCAAATTTACTTTTCCACAGTCATCCTTTCGGATGAGGGCTGCTAATCCTTAGGAATGATTTACCGTCTCTGAGCAGAAGAAATTCTTCGGCTATGACAACTATCGATCTATCCGTTCAACCCACTTTTCAAACCATCACCTTTTCGACAATCTCAAGCAGCCAAGATGAGATTCCAGGCCATCCAGTTCTAGACCTATTTCGCTCCCCCGTGCCTGCCGAAGCACCACAGAAAGCTAAGTTGTATTTAGTTCCAACTACATACGGCGATGAATACGATCCAGACTTTGCACCAATGCCAACTTCGGCCAGTGAATTACCCGAAATAGGTAGTTGGGCTTTGAAGTATGGCGTTAGTGCACTTGAAATCTGGGCCGGCAAACGTCCTGCTGCCCAATTGGCCAGGTGGACCCATAGAAATATTTTTACCAAGTTAGTTGCAGATACTGGCTCGGTCAAAGTGATTGGCCGAATTAGAAAACTGCATGTGAATCAGCCACTAGATGGCATTGCAGAATCGGTATTAACTGTTAGATACGGTGAACGATTACGTTCGTTAGTTATGCGCTTTGAAGGAATCGATCAGAAATGGTTATGTACTGAGTTATTTCTGATTTAGCTCGGGCGATTTAAGCGCCGCCGTGGCAACGCTTGTACTTCTTTCCAGAACCGCAAGGGCACGGCGCATTTCGCGAAACATCGTTCTTCGCGACATTACCGTTTTCATCAGCTGCGCTGTATTGCAGCCCTATTGGTGATACCGGCTTAGCTTCAATGCCTTTTGCTTGAACCTCAGATGATTCAACAGTTACTTCGACATTGAAAAGGAAGCCAGCAATTTCTTCCTTGATTGCATCCATCATGGCTGCAAATAACTCGTAACCTTCGCGTTGGTATTCAACCAAAGGATCGCGTTGGGCCATCGCACGAAGACCAATACCTTCTTGTAGATAGTCCATCTCGTAGAGATGTTCGCGCCATTTGCGATCTAAAACCGAAAGCAAAACTTTACGTTCAAGTTCGCGAGTAACTTCAGCGCTCAAAGAACTTTCCCGATCTGCATATGCCTTGGCTAAATCTTCTAGAACGCGGTGCTTAAGTAGCTCAACATCTAGCCCTACCCGGCCACCAAGTTCGGCATCAAGGTCAGTTGGCACGAATGAGATTGGATAAATGACTTTGAGATGGTTCCACAGAGTCTCGAGATCCCAATCTTCGGCAAAGCCCGCTGCTGTTGCTGCATCGACATAAGCTGACAATGTATCTTGCATAAATTCGATAACTTGTTCCTTTAGATCTTTGCCTTCAAGAACTAAGCGACGCTCACCATAAATTACTTCGCGTTGACGGTTCATTACATCGTCATACTTCAAAACATTCTTACGAATTTCGAAGTTCTGTGCTTCAACTTGGGTCTGAGCCGAACGAATTGCATTGCTGACCATCTTTGATTCAATTGGTTCATCCTCTGGAATTCCAGCCGCAGATAGAACTCGCTCTACGATGCCAGAATTAAAGCGACGCATTAAGTCATCTTGAAGTGAAAGATAGAAACGTGATTCACCAGGATCGCCTTGACGACCGGAACGACCACGTAGCTGATTATCAATACGTCGAGATTCGTGACGTTCGGTACCGAGAACATAAAGACCGCCAAGGGCAATAACTTCGTCGTGTTCTTTCGCGACAGCTGCTTTCTGGCGAGAAATCTCGGCTGGCCAAGCCGCTTCGTATTCAGCAGCATTATCTACTGGCGAAATTCCGCGGCGCTGCAATTCGAAATCTGCCATGAACTCTGGATTGCCGCCGAGCATAATGTCGGTACCGCGGCCTGCCATGTTGGTCGCAACAGTGACTGCACCTTTAACACCAGCGCGAGCAATAATTGCTGCTTCGCGTTCGTGGTGCTTTGCATTTAAAACTTCATGAGCAACGCCTGATTTACGCAGGATCGCTGATAGTTCTTCAGATTTTTCAACGCTAACGGTACCAATCAATACTGGTTGGCCCTTGCGGTGGCGCTCAACAATGTCTTTTGCAACCGCGTTGAATTTGCCTAGTTCAGACTTATAAACCAAATCTGCTTGATCAATACGGATCATGCTGCGGTTGGTAGGAATTGGCACAACACCGAGCTTGTAAATCTGTTGAAACTCAGATGCTTCAGTCATGGCGGTACCAGTCATGCCAGAAATAGTTTGATACAAACGGAAATAGTTCTGCAATGTAATGGTTGCCAAAGTCTGGTTTTCATCCTTGATTTCAATGCGTTCTTTAGCTTCAAGGGCTTGGTGCAAGCCTTCGCTATAACGACGACCGGCCAACATACGACCAGTGTGCTCGTCGACAATTAATAGCTCGCCATTCATGACTACATAATCTTTATCGCGCTTGAAAAGCTCCTTTGCGCGCACTGCATTATTTAAATAACCAATCATCGGCGTATTAACTGCCTCATAAAGGTTTTCAATCTGCAGCATCTGCTCTACGCGTGTTACGCCTTCTTCGAGAATGCCTACAGTTTTCTTTTTCTCATCGATTTCATAGTGAACATCGCGCTCTAGTTTTAAGACCAGATTTGCGAACTCGACGTACCACTTAGTGGCTTTATCAGCTGGCCCTGAAATGATAAGCGGAGTACGCGCTTCATCAATCAAAATTGAGTCAACTTCGTCAACTACGGCAAAGAAATACTCGCGTTGTACGCAATCATCAAGTGACCAGGCCATGTTGTCGCGTAAGTAATCAAAGCCAAATTCATTATTTGTGCCGTAAGTGATATCGCAGTTATACGCCTCGCGACGTTCAGTCGGAGTCATGTTGTTGAGGATTACCCCAACTGTTAAACCTAGAAAACGATGGATGCGGCCCATCCATTCACTATCGCGCTCTGCCAAATAGTCGTTAGTCGTTACAACGTGAACACCTTTTCCGGCGATGGCATTTAAATATGAAGGAAGTGTTGCAACTAAAGTCTTACCTTCACCTGTGCGCATTTCAGCAATGTTTCCTCGGTGCATCGCTGCTCCGCCCATCAATTGCACGTCGTAATGACGCTGGCCTAAGGTGCGCTTTGAGGCTTCGCGAACTGCGGCAAAAGCTTCGGGCAATAAATCATCTAAGGATTCACCGCTGGCATAGCGAGCTTTAAATTCATTGGTCTTGGCACGAAGTTCTTCATCAGATAGGGCAACTGTGGCTGCCTCAAAGGAGTTAACTTTGACTACGGTCTTGCTCAACTCTTTTAGGATGCGCCCTTCGCCTGCGCGCATAATCCGATCGAGAATTGCAGCCATCTAGCCACCCTGACCTTTCAAAGTTACTTTTGCTGACGCTTTCGATCTAGCTGGCAGATGCCGACTTGCCAGATAACTCCCCAATCTTAGGGGTTATTCGAGCCTACGTAGCGCCACGCAAGCCGTCACAGCCGCCTGCACCTTAAATCCGCCCCTAGTTAAGGCGCGGTTTGCCTCGTTGATCGTCGCCCCGGTCGTAACCAGATCATCCAAAATAACCACACTCTCGCCTGAATAATTCCTGTGGAACGAAGGTTTTACTGAGAGCGCCATGGCCAAGTTCTCGCGCCGGCCTGCAATATTCAATTTGCTTTGATCACGAATAATCCTTTGATGTTCTAGTAGAGGCAAAACTGCTACCCCAAAATCTTTAGCTACCGACACAGCCATTTCATTTATGAAATCACGCCCACGACGTCGGTTAGAAGAGCGCCCTGACGGAATTGGGACCAATGCGCATCTGGCGTGTCTCTCAAATAGCTCTTGTAGAGAGGCACTCAAAGCAATACGAACTAATTGATCAGCGGACTTTATATTCTGTTCTTTGGCAGATAGCAATATATTTTTTGCAACCGGAGAATATGGAATCGCCGAATATACAGCGACATCAAGAATTCTACTTTTGTATAAATGCGGATTCCAAAGCTTGCGACATTGCGAGCATATTGTGTAACCAAGTACTCGACAGCCAAAGCATCTAGTTGGGAAAAGTAGAAATTTGAAATCAGAGAATAAACGCATGCGAGAAGGTTAATCTCGTCTCACAAATGATTTCGGAGCAAAAAATTAAATGTGGTTAACCTTTTAGCGAAATCAATCGAGATTGCAATTGATCGCCAGCACGTCTAGGTAGATACAGAACAAAGTGAGCACCTTTGCCAGGTTCTCCCCAAGCTTCTAGTTCGCCATTATGTAGACGAGCGTCTTCCAGGGCAATTGATAAACCTAAACCAGTGCCACCACGAGTTCGAGCGCGAGATGGATCGGCTCGCCAGAATCGATCAAAAACACGGTTGAGTAACCTTGGTTCGATGCCGACTCCGTAATCACGCACCCCAATAGCAACATCCTCAGCCGATGCCATTATGCGAACTTCAACTGGCTTGCCTTCAGCGTGATCTATTGCATTACTTAGCAGATTTCGAATTACGCGCTCAACTCGCCGAATATCTCCGTTGATAAACAATGAATCACGAGGACGATTTAAATTGATATCAATCCCGTTTTCTTTAGCAACTAGCGAAAGGTCGGCAATACAGCGCTCTAGCGAGCCGCAGATATCGAATTCAACTGCTTCAAGAACCGCTACTTCAGCATCAAAACGGCTAATCTCAAGTAGGTCTTCAAGTAACCTCTCAAAACGATCAATCTGTCCGATCAATAACTCAGAGCTGCGAGTAATTACCGGATCAAATCCATCGCGAGCATTGTGAATTACTTCAGATGCCATGCGTAGTGTTGTTAACGGAGTACGCAACTCATGTGAAACGTCTGAAACAAAGCGTTGTTGCACGCGGGACAAATTCTCAAGCCGCGCAATCTGTTTCTCTAGCGACTCAGCCATTGCGTTGAAGGCATTTCCGAGGCTAGCAATTTCATCATTACTTTTTACCTGCATGCGCTGGCTGAAATCACCTTCGGAAAATTGTTGTGAGATTCGTACTGCATCACGAACTGGTTTTACAACTTGTCGAACCACAATCCAAATAATTAGCCCAATCAGAATAATCAGTGCTAGCCCGGTTAGATAAAGGGAATTACTAATTAACGCCAAAGTTGCAGCTTGATCTGCCAAACTGAAAAGAACATACATCTCGTAGTCACCATCATTGGGAATACTGATTCGCTGTCCTACCGCAATACCATCGACGGTATTCAAGCCGGCATATTCTAT
>CANLAY010000005.1 GCA_947488635.1 Candidatus Nanopelagicaceae bacterium | reverse complement strand
GGTACCGTCCAATTAACTTCACTCCATATTTTGTAGTGTCCGAAGAAGGCAGTGATTGAGTTAAGCGCAATGATTAATAACGAAGTTCCAGCTGCTTTGTTTTGTGGCACTTGAAAGAAGAGAACAAGTACTGGTATTGCTAAGAAGCCACCACCAATACCAAATAGCCCGGTCATCGAACCAATTACCAGCGAGACTAAAATTAAAGCCCAGAGTGGCATTTTTCGTTCTGGGCCGGAGGCAAAAGGTTTAATTAGCATTGAACTACCTGCAACTAATAGCACCAATGAAAAACCAGTCAAGATAAATCGTTCACTTAGTTGATGAGCGATTAGCGAAGTTGAGATATTTGAAATTAACCCGATTCCCCAAATAACCGTAGCTTCCTTAACGAGGACATCTTTAGACTTAAATTTTGGAATCACACCCGATGAAGCTGCTAGTAAAACAACGGCTAAGGCTGCAGTTGATGCATGGCTGGCCGAGAAGTCAAAGCCATAAATTAGAATTGGTATCGAAAGTAGTGCACCACCGGCACCGATGAAACCCAAAACTGAGCCAATTAATACGCCGGCAATTAGTCCTTCAATGATTAACACTGGTACAGAATGGCAGAACGCCCCCGGAAATATCCGAGGGCGTTCTGGCACTTCTAGAGATATTTGATTGTTTATCTAGCGAGGCTAAAAAATGCAGATGTAATACTGGGGCCAAAATCGGTACCTGTAGCAACTAGTGCGAAGATGATTAGGGCTGCACCAGCCATTGATAGATTCTTGAAGAATCCAATGGTTTCGTTCTGCTTTGCAGTCGCATCAGTTTCTTTCCAGAACGCATGCATAAGGAATGAGGTTGGAATTAGGAATAGCGCGATTAGAAGTGCGCCTAAGTCAGCATAAATTCCAAGTGCTACATATAGTCCGCCAACCAAAATCATGAGACCAGAAACGATCACGCCTAGCTTGGCTGCTGGAACCTTCTTGTACTTTGCATAGCCAGTCATTGCCTCAAGCTTGGTGAGGTGTGCGATACCTGAGTTGATGAAGAGCAGCGCGAAAAGTACGCGGCCGATTACTAGTACTACGTCCATGGGACTCCTTAGATGTGGGGCTTGAATTTGTCTCTTACTTGGCTAGAGTAGAGCAAAAGTAGTTGAAAGTTAAACTATTTGGGTGTGTTTTGCCGTTTAGATAGAGGCTACTTGCGCCTGTCAGTGTCTAAGAGTACTTTTCGAACATCTGTTCGAATATCCACAGGAAAACCAGGAGCACTAGCAAATGTCAGCCAATACCGCACCTATCGTCGTTGCCGGCCCAGAAGTTATGACCGATGGGGCGGCAACACCAATTGAATTTTCTTATCGCGGTCGACGTTTTCGAATTCACGCAGTGCTTACTAGATGGTGCGAAGCAGGCGGTTGGTGGAATCGCATTAGCGATGGCATCTATCGCCCCGATGATCAAGCCCGTGCTCTTTGGCGGGTCGAGGCGGCACCGATTGGAGCGCTAACTACCTTCGAACTCGAACGCGATGAGATCTCAGGGCAATGGATTATTCGTAGCGTTTAGCTGCACTTACCGTTATGAGTTTTATTCACCTACATGTTGCTAGCGCGTACTCACTTAAGTACGGCACAACGCAACCTGCCGATTTAGTTGTCCGTGCCCGTGAATTTAATATGCCGGCGCTAGCAATAACTGATCGCGATGGTTTGGCCGGTGCAATTCGTTTTGCCCAAAGTTGTGTGGCCGAAGGAATCGCGCCAATCATCGGGGTTGATCTAGCAATTAAGTTACCTGGCTTTACGAATAAGAAATTACCACGGCTAACGTTGCTGGCAAATGGCGATGGTGGTTGGCGCTCACTATGTCGTTTCATGACCAGTTTGAATTTAAACGCAACTGATCGCAACCCAGTAATTACCTTAGATCTGCTCGAACGATTTAGTGAATACAGTTTAGGTTTACAAGTTCTACATGGCCCCGAATCACCAGTTAGTTATGCCATCGCTGATAAGCGACCTGATTTAGCAATTGAAGTATTTAATAAAACTCGTGATCTCTTTGGTGATCACGCGATCGAAATAGTTTCGCACTTAGTTGCTGGCAGCGGCCCCAGATCGACACCGCATGCAGCTCGATCACTAATCTTTGCACGCGACCATGATCTAGATGCTGTCCTAACAAACGCGGCACGAATGCGCGACCCTGAAGATGGCCCGATTGCCGACATTCTCGATGCGGCTAGACAGTTGGTGCCGCTGCATCCACGTCATGTCGAACGACGTAATGCCGAAGCATTTTTAAAATCGACCGATGCCATGGCTGCTTTAGCTTCCGAAATTGCGTCAGCTGCGGGAGAGCGAACCCCGCGTTATTTATTAAAGACGA
Organism: Candidatus Nanopelagicaceae bacterium; assembly: GCA_947488635.1. Lineage (GTDB taxonomy): Bacteria > Actinomycetota > Actinomycetes > Nanopelagicales > Nanopelagicaceae > Planktophila. The sequence goes on along the minus strand of CANLAY010000005.1, from coordinate 12,968 downwards.
CTCGCAAGTGGGCCGAACGCGCATTGTTATCGCCAACGCGAGATATCGGGTTAGGTGGCATTCATCTACCTGAAGCCCACGTTGTTGGTGCGACTAACCAGCAAGAGATGCGCACGTTATTACGTAGCCGTTGCGAGTCAGGGCTTAACTGGCGATATCGTGATAGCGCCACAATTGCCAAAGCCAAGCAACGGTTAGACGATGAACTAGCAACTGTGGCAACGCTTGGTTACGAGTCATACTTCTTAACTGTTGCTGACATCACCGATATGGCGCGCGAACGTTCGATTCGCGTGGCAGCTCGTGGTTCAGGTGCTGGCTCATTGATCTGTCATCTACTTGGTATCTCAGGGGTTGAACCAATGACCCACGGTTTATTGATGGAACGTTTCTGTTCACCGCTTCGTCGCGCACTGCCAGATATCGATATCGATGTGGAATCAGATCGACGGCTTGAAATCTATGATTTAGTTTTTAAACGTTATGGCGATAGCGATTGGAGTAAGCCGGGTAATAACTCAAGGTGTGCAACGGTGGCAATGGTTGATACCTATCGGGCTCGTCATGCCATTCGTGATACTGGCGCTGCCATGGGAATGTCGCTCGGCGAGATTGATTTAATTGCTAAATCTTTGCCACATGTGCGCGCTCGCCATATCTCCCAAGCGCTGGCAAATTTGCCTGAGTTAAAGAGTTTAAATTTGTCAGCACCCCTTACCGCTATGACTATTTCATTAGCCGAACGGCTCGATGGTTTGCCACGCCACTTAGCGATGCACCCATGCGCCGTTGTGTTATCTGATGGTGGCTTGCTAGATCGAGCACCGTTAACACTAAATGCTGGTGGTTATCCGATGGTCGAATTTGATAAAGATGATGTCGAAGCAGTTGGGTTACTGAAGTTAGATATCTTGGGTGTGCGCATGCAATCAAGCATTTCATTTGCGCTCTCTGAAATTGAACGCACTGAAGCTAAAAGTATTGAGATCGATGCAGTCGCACTAGATGATGCGGAAACTTTCGAACTGATTAAATCGACCAAGACGCTCGGAATATTTCAAATTGAGAGCCCGGGACAGCGCGAACTAGTTGGCAAACTCGAACCAAATACTTTTAACGATTTAATTATCGAAATCTCACTCTTTCGCCCGGGGCCAGTTAAAAGCGACATGATCACGCCATTTCTAAAGGCGCGGCATGGTTGGTCACCAGCTAAATTAATTCATCCTAGGCTGCACGATATTTTGGCCGAAACCGAAGGCGTGGTGGTCTTTCACGAACAGGTAATCCGGATCATTGCCGAAATGGCTGGGGTCTCATTGGCTCAAGCTGATGAGAAACGAAGAGCGCTCGGCGATCGCGATGGCCAACAAGAAGTCTGCGACTGGTTCTTTCCAGCTGCCACCGAAGCTGGTTTTGAGCTGCCGGTAATTAATGAAGTTTGGGAAGTCCTGCGCGCTTTTGCCTCCTTTGGTTTCTGTAAAGCACATGCGGCTGCCTTTGCGTTGCCCACTTATCAATCGGCTTGGCTAAAAACTCACTACCCAGCGGCTTTCTTAGCTGGCGTTTTAACCCATGACCCAGGCATGTATCCGAAGCGGTTAATTCTCGATGAGGTGCGTCAATTAGGTTTAACGATTGCCCCACTTGATATTAATTACTCTGATCGGGTTTATCGGGTTGAAGATAACGGCAGTGCAATTCGTATTTCACTATCAACGGTCGGTGGCATTAGTGATCGCGAAATCGAAAGCATTATTGCGGCCCGACCATATGTTGATCTAGCAGATTTCTTCCGCCGCTCAGGGGCGGCAATGCCAACTATTGAATCATTAATTCTTACTGGGGCATTTGATGCGATACATAACTTAGAGAGCACCAAATTAAATCGACGCGATCTTTTATTGCACTTAAGTGATCTGCGACAAGGGCCAGTTCAAGCAATCTCGGGATCACAATTAACTTTTGGTTTTACACCTCCTGCGTTAATTCCAAGTGGCTTGCCTGAACTGCGCGAAAGTGAAAAAGTACAACATGAGGTAGAGCGACTAGGTATGGACGTCACGCATCATATGATCGAGTTCTATGGCGAGTTTTTAAATGCAATTGGCGCAGTGCGTTCATCTGAACTTTTAAAGCAGCGTTCCCGAACTTCAATCTTGGTTGCTGGCGTTAAAGTAACTTTGCAGACACCGCCGGTTCGATCAGGTAAGCGAGTAATTTTCTTAACGTTAGACGATGGCTACGGTTGTAGCGATGCGACCTTCTTTCCAGATGCCCAAACTGATTATGCTGGCACGCTTTATAACTCGCAATTGTTATTAGTCCGCGGTGAAGTGCGACGAACTGGCGCTAGGGGAGTATCGCTACGAGCTGATGCCGCTTGGTCGCTATCTGATGTCTATAACCAATGGTTATCTAATAAGGTGGCGATATGAGTACGGAACCAACTGAGGGCACCGCAACGATTTTGCACGTTGATATGGATGCTTTCTATGCCTCGGTTGCTGAACGAGATGACCCATCACTGCGCGGTAAGGCAGTTGTAGTTGGGGCAGGAGCGCGTGGTGTTGTGTTGTCGGCAAACTATGCCGCTCGTAAATACGGAATTCGTGCTGCGATGCCAGTTGGTCGCGCAAAGCGAATGGCGCCACATGCAATTTTTGTTACTCCTGATCATCAGCGATATTCCGAGGTCTCGGCGAAAGTAATGGAGATCTTTGATTCATTTACCCCACTAGTTGAACCAATTTCACTTGATGAAGCTTTTCTTGATGTAACAGGTGCTCGTAAATTACTGGGTACCGGCCGCGAAATTGCAGTTGAGATTAGACGTCAAGTTGAAGCCAGCGAAGGCATTACTTGTTCAGTCGGTATCGCACCATCTAAGTTCATTGCCAAGTTAGCATCGGGTCATTGCAAACCAAATGGCATCTTAGAAATTCCAGCTGATCGCATTCTAAATTTCTTGCATCCCTTGCCAGTAAATGCAATTTGGGGAGTTGGGCCAAAGACCGCCGAAACTCTTGAACGATTAGGTTTGCGCACTGTGGCAGACATTGCCAATCTGCCACGTGCTACATTAATCCGAGCACTTGGTCAAGCAAGTGGTGCTTCGCTATATGAATTAGCTTGGGGCCGCGATTATCGTGATGTGACTCCGAATGAACCAGATAAAAGCATTTCGGCAGCTGAAACTTTTGCGCAAGATATTGATGACCCCGAAGAAATTCTGCAAGAGTTCTTGCGCCTTACTGAAAAAGCTGCGGCCCGACTACGTGAAAACAATTACTATGCCAAAACAATTTCAATCAAAGTTCGCTTCGCTGACTTTTCTACTATCTCGCGTTCAAAGACTTTGCCACTACCAATAGATAGCACTCACGATATTTATGAGATTGCTAAATCGCTTTACTTAGCTCTAAATCTTGACCGAGCTCGCCTGCGTTTAGTTGGCATCTCACTCGATAATTTAAGCGAGGCCGCCCCAGAGCAATTGCTTTTAGGCGCTCGCGAGAAGGGCTGGCGCGAGGCTGATACGGCGATAGATCGGGCCAAATTACGCTTCGGCGGGGGTAGCGTGCGGCCAGGCCGGCTGATTAAGAAATCCTCAGCAGATCCCAAGGCGCCAGAGGGCGAAAAAAGTAGCGAGTAAGGCGCACATGTTCTATTGTGGCCTTATGCCACTTTCGGAGCGTGAAGAGAAGCTACTGGCCCAGATGGAAAAGGCCATGTTGGCTGATGACCCACGCCTAGTCTCAGCTCTAACTGGCGCTCCCACAAAAACTAGCCGTCGCAACTTAGGTCTAGCAGTGGTCCTATTTTTTGCTGGTTTTGGCGCAGTTTTCGGTGGCGTTTTTAGCAAGATCTATCCAATTAGTTGGGTCGGATTTTTGATTTGCTTGACTGGTTTGTCAATTTTAGCTGCCGGCCTTAAGGGCAAAGTAGATGCCATCGCTAAGGGTCAGCGCCCTGTAAAGCCAGCTAAAAAGGGCTTTAAAGAGCGTATGGATAACCGCTGGGATGAACGTGGTCGTGATCCGTTGGGGTAGTTTTTAACTAGAAATTGATTGCCAGGCCCCCATTCGGGGGTCTTTTTTTATGCCCGAAATAAGTGGAGCGATCTGCCCATAAAAAGGGGGGATTGGGGAAATAAGTGGCGGAAGGTGGTTGTAAATGGAGGAAAAGGGAGTAAAGTGGGGAACTAGAGCATTCAAACCTTGGGGAAGGGGGAGCTCATGTTTCTCGGCACTCACGAGCCTCGCCTTGATGAAAAAGGTCGCTTAATCCTTCCTGCCAAGTTCCGTGAAGATTTATCTGCCGGCCTAGTAATTACTAAGGGCCAAGAGCGTTGTCTTTATGTTTTTCCATCAGCTGAATTTGCAACTCTTACTGAACAACTACGACAAGCACCGGTAACTGTTAAAGGTGCACGTGACTACATGCGTGTGATGTTTGCCGGCGCTCACGATGAAATTCCTGATCGTCAAGGTCGCATAACTATTCCGCAAGCACTTCGTACCTATGCCGGCCTTGATCGCGATTGCGTTGTTATCGGCGCAAATACTCGTGTCGAGATTTGGGATTCAACTTCTTGGAACCAATACCTAAGCGATCGCGAAAAGGGATTCGCTGAAGTTTCCGAGGAGGTGTTCCCAGGTCTCTTTTGATCTAACCACTATCTCTTTTGGCCACCGCCGACCCTACGAAAACGGCGCCCCTTCCCCGGTGCCGTTTAAGAAAATCCGTCGGCCGGCGGTGACCAGAGCAGATAGCGATAACGAAAAACAGAACATGGAACACAAGCAGTAAAGAAGTAAAGCAGTACTAAACGAGAGGGGGAGAAAATGCAAGAACACATTTCAGTAATGCGCGATACCTGCATTGATCTGCTAACCCCCGCAATTAATAAATCAGAAACTCCAGTCGTTGTTGATGCAACTCTTGGCCTTGGCGGACATAGCGAAGCGTTACTTGAATCTAATCCAAATCTAGTTTTAATCGGTATTGATCGTGATTTAGATGCAATTATAAAAGCTAAGAATCGTTTAGCTAAATTTGAAAATCGCACAATTGTGAGCCATACAATCTTTGATGAAATAACAGATGTGGTAAATAGTTTTGGCTTTAAACAAGTTGATGGAATTCTCTTTGACTTAGGCGTTTCATCAATGCAACTTGATCAGAGCGATCGTGGATTTTCATATTCTCAAGACGCACCACTTGATATGCGCATGGATCGGTCAACTGGAATTACAGCGAGCGAGATCGTAAATACTTATGCACCTGGTGAGTTAGTACGAATTTTGCGCACTTATGGCGAAGAAAAGTTCGCAACACGCATAGTTGAAAACATTGTTAAAGAGCGAGCTAAGGCGCCGCTTAACTCAACTGCGCAGCTTGCCACGTTGGTTAAAGAGAGCATTCCAGCAGCAACTCGTCGTACCGGTGGCAATCCAGCCAAGCGCACTTTCCAGGCACTTCGCATTGAAACCAATGATGAACTTGGCGCAGTTAGTCGCGCCATTCCACAAGCTCTTGAATTACTAAAGGTGGGCGGCCGTCTTGTTGTGATGTCGTTCCAGTCACTTGAGGATCGCATTGTTAAAGAGATCTTTACGGAAGCTACAACATCGGGCACGCCACGTGACCTACCAGTTGATCTGCCTGAATTCGCTGCGAAGTTTGCGCTAGTTGTTCGCAGTTCGGTTTTACCAAGTGAAGCAGAGATTGCCGCGAACTCGCGCGCGCAATCTGTTCGTCTACGTGCAATAGAACGGTTGGCCGCATAATGGCAATTACAGCGCTAGCTCCAGCAATTAGTCGATCAAAGCAGAAAGTGATTGAGCGTTCTTCTGAAGTTGCTCTTCGCTTAGTTCCAAAGATCGATATCGATAAGCGAGCCGACCAGAAAGTTTTCATTCTATTCTTAACCGGTATCGGAGCCCTTGGTCTGGTGACACTTCTCTTTATCAATACTTTACTTGCGCAAGATGCATTCAAGCTTTCAAAGTTACAACTTGAAGCACGTTTACTTACAGATCAACGAGAAGCTTATATTCGCCAGTTAGATCGAATCTCCTCGCCAATGGCACTGGCTGCTGCGGCAACTGAGATGGGCATGAAACCCTCTACAAATCCGGTATTTCTAAATCTTGACGAACCGCTTGTTCCTACAGCTGAGGCAGTTGCTGGAGGATCAATTGGGTAATTTCGCTCTAGCTCGCAAGCGCATCCAAGTGTTAATTGCGCTGACGTTAATCTTCATGACGATCTTTATCGCGAAGGTTATTTGGGTGCAGGTAATAACTGCTAACTCAATTAGAACTTGGGCTGTTAACGAGATGGAGAACGTAGCGACACTTCAGGCTCCTCGTGGCACGATTACTGATGTAAATGGCGTGGCGCTGGCAAAGAGCGTAAATGCGATAAACATCGTGGTTGATCAGAGTGCGATTTCAAATCCAGCATTTACAGCCAAATTTGCCGCTCCAATTTTGGGAATGCCAGTTTCAGAACTTGAGACGCTATTTACTGGTGAATTAAAGTGGAAATTGATCTATCGCAATGCCAAGCCTGCGGTCTGGACCGCCTTAAAGAATGCGATTTCTGAACATAACGGCGCTCTTGAACCAAAAGAATTTGATCAACGTATTACCGCTTTCTATCCAGAGCGTGCCTATATCCGGGAATATCCATCTGGTTCTCTAGTTGCTTCACTAATCGGATTTGTTAATCAAGAAGGCACTGGTGCAACTGGCTTGGAATCAAGTATGAATTCAATTATTACTGGCACTAATGGCAAGTACTCATATGCCAATGGTTATGGCGCAGAAATTCCTGGATCACAATCCGAGATCATTGCAGCCAAAGCTGGAACCTCAATTCGATTAACTATTGATCGCGATATTCAATGGGTGGCATCTAAAGCTATTGCCGATGCGGTTAAGTCTTCGCGTGCAAGTAGCGGAACCGTAATTGTGATGGATCCAAAGACTGGTGCAATTTTGGCACATGCAACAGCGCCTACCTTTGACTTAAATAATCGTGACAGTATTTCACTGGCTGCAATGCGTAATCCTTCAGTTCAAGATGTTTATGAACCAGGTTCGACTGGAAAAATTATGACCATTGCTGCAGCAATTGAAGAAAACAAAGTAACGCCAACTACTGTTTTTACCGTTCCCTACAAAATTAAACGTGCTGGATCCTTTTTCCATGATCACGAAAAACATCCAAACCAACGTTTAACGACTTCTGGAATCCTGGCTGTTTCTAGCAACACCGGTACGATCTTTATTGGTGAAAAACTTACTAACAATCAATTACATGATTACTTAGCTAAGTTTGGAATTGGAGTTAGCACTGGTTCTGGTCTGCCAGGTGAATCACGAGGCATCCTGCGTCCAGTTTCAGATTGGTCAGGCACGACAGCCCCGACAGTTGCATTCGGGCAGGGATATTCGCTTACCGCTATGCAAGCAACAAGCGTGTTTGCCACTATTGCAAATAACGGTGTTCGCGTATCGCCAACTGTTATCGCTGGAACAAATGAAGCAAATGGAAATTTCACACCTGCTAAACCCCGGGCAATTGAACGAGTGATTAGCGCTGAAACCGCCCAAAAAGTCCGCCTCATGATGGAAAGCGTGGTTTCTGGAAACGGTACAGCTCCATCTGCTGCTATTCCTGGGTATCGCGTGGCTGGTAAAACTGGAACCGCAAGTCGTTATAACGATATCTGTGGTTGCTATAGCGGTTACACAGCTTCATTTATTGGTTTCGCACCAGCGGATGCACCTAGATATGTAATTTCAGTGACTATTCAAGATCCAAAAGGAATGCACTGGGGCGGATATCTCGGTGGTCCAGTATTTAAGAAGGTTATGTCATTTGTTCTTGAATCAAAGCACATTGCACCAACTGGTACCAAAATAGTTCCAGTTGCCCTAACTGAAAAAGCGCTGATTAAAACTAAGACAAACACGCCAATAAACTCTGCGAGCGGCGATCTCTAAAATGTTACGACCACACGATCCCATTGCTGGAAGAACTCTTCGTGCGGTAAGTGAACTTGTTTCAGCCACCTCAAGCTCTCCAGAGTTGGAAAACATTATGGTTACTGGGGTCTCCATTGATTCCCATCAAATTGAAGCCGGAGATCTATTTGTTGCAGTCGCTGGTGCTAAAACTCATGGCGCAACTTATGCTGGCAACGCCAAACTCAACGGTGCCATCGCAGTGTTAACTGATGAAGTCGGCGCTGCTTTGGTTACAGATTTACCGGTGCTTGTTGTTTTAAACCCGCGAGCAAATGCAGGTGTCATCTCTGCATGGTTGCACAATGAACCAATGCGTGACATGTTTAGCGTCGCGGTAACTGGCACAAATGGCAAGACCACGGTAACCACGCTGCTCCACCAAATCGCAATGGCAGCTAGCCGGCAAAGCGGCTTAGTCGGAACCGTTGAAACTCGAATCAGCGATGAGGTAGTCCCAGCTCTTCGCACCACCCCTGAGGCACCAGAACTGCAATCATTGGCTGCGGTTATGCGTGAGCGTCATATGCGCAATCTTTTTATGGAAGTTTCTAGTCATGCAGTTTCGCTAAATCGAATTGGTGGCTCACACTTTAATATTGCAGCATTTACTAATTTGTCCCAAGATCACTTGGACTTTCACGGTGATATGGATGCGTATTTTGCGGCTAAAGCAGCTCTATTTAGCTTTAAGTATGCTGATTGCGCCTATATAAATATTGATTCAACCTGGTCAAAGAAGTTGATGGAAATGCAAGAGTTGCCGGTAGTGCAAATTTCGCGAAATGCTAAGTCAGCCGATTGGTATTTTGAGCGAATTGAAATTGGCGTGCAAAGTACTGTGATTGCAATTAGAGGTACTGGTGGAATATTGATTGAAACTACTACCAAATTGGTAGGCGATTTCAATTTAGACAATCTATTGATGGCAATAGCTATCAGTGTTGCTGGCGGAATTGACCCAATCGATATAGCCGCAATTACCCCAAAGCTAACCGGCGCTGAGGGACGACTCGAAAAAGTTGATTTGGGCCAGTCGTTTAGCGCTTTAGTTGATTATGCGCACTCACCAGATTCAGTCACACGAGTATTGGCAGCGTTGCGTCAGAGCACCGCTGGAAAAATTATTGCGGTATTAGGTTGTGGTGGCGATCGCGACAGGAGCAAACGACCATTAATGGGAGCTGCGTTGATAACAGGTTCGGATGTCGCAATATTTACCAGTGATAATCCGCGCAGTGAAGATCCTGCGCAAATAGTAAAAGAGATGGTCTCTGGTTTAACTTTGCCAGCTACTACTTCGATTGAACTCGATCGAAAGCGTGCGATTGAAATCGCAGTAGCGGCAGCAAATCCTGGCGATGTAGTCGTGTTACTTGGAAAAGGACATGAGCCGGGCCAAGAAATTGCTGGTGTTAAACATAACTTTGATGATCGCTTAGTTCTAGCTGCTGCAATAGAGGCAACTTCATGATTAAGTTATCAGCTCGCGAAATATCACTAATCGTAAATGGCTCACTTCACGGTGACGAAAACATTATGGTCACCCAAGCGGCAGTATTTGACTCACGCCAAGCTAAAGTGGGATCGCTTTTTCTCGCTCTAATTGGCGAAAATACCGATGGTCATAATTTCTGTTCTGATGCTTTCTCAAACGGAGCTGTATTGGCTCTTACGACACAGGTAGTTGCGCAACCTTGTGTGGTCGTCTCTGATGTAATGCAGGCGGTTGCAGATTTAGCCAAATTTGTACGTGTGCAATTAGCTGATTTAACGGTTATTGGCATTACTGGGTCGCAAGGTAAGACAACAACTAAAGATCTACTTAACTACATTCTCTCCTCGGCTGGCGAGACCGTGGCACCAAAGGGCTCATTTAATAATGAGTTAGGCGTGCCACTAACAATTTTAGAATGTAATGAGCAAACCAAGTACTGCATCGTTGAGATGGGTGCACGGCATATTGGGGATATCGCGACGCTTTGCGAGATTACTAAACCAAATATTGGCGCAGTTCTAAAGGTTGGTAATGCGCACATTGGTGAATTTGGATCTCGAGAAGCTATTGCTCAAGCTAAATCAGAATTAATTTCCTCACTCGTAAGAGGCGGGACTGCGATCCTGGGAACTTATGATCAGTTTACGCCAGCGATGAAAGTTGCGGATGGGGTGGCAGTGCTTACCTTTGGCGAACGAAGTGATTGCAATGTGCGGGCTGCAGATGTTGAGATTCGTGAAGGTCGTCCACATTTTGATCTCGTAACAAAATCAGGTCGAGCAGCCGTTGGTATGCGATTAGTCGGGCTACATCAAATTCCAAATGCACTAGCAGCTGCAGCGATCTCAAGTGCGCTAGGACTATCTGTTGATCAAATAGCTGGTGCTTTATCGATGGCCGAACTTGCCAGCAAGTGGCGGATGGAAATATTTGAACTAAATGGCCGACTCATGATCAATGATTCATATAACGCTAATCCTGAATCAATGGCGGCCGCGTTACGAACGCTGGCTCTATTTGCGCAAGAACGCGGTGGCGCGTCCTGGGCAGTTCTAGGAAAGATGCATGAGTTGGGATCCTCTGAGAATGCCGACCATGTCGCTATTGGAAAATTGGTTAGCGACTTAGGAATTGATCAATTGCTTACCGTTTTGATGCCTGCATATGGCCATGGGGTAGCAAGTGATAGCGATACAAAAGTGCATGGATTAGATGATATGAATTCAGTAGTTGCACTTTTAAATGAGATGCAATCCGGTGATGTATTGCTGGTCAAAGCCTCCCGAGCCGAACATTTTGAAGAAATAGCCCAAGAAGTAGCAGTGAACTGGCAAACTGAGGCAGGAAAGAAGGATGACGAATAAATGAGACAGATCCTTATCTCGGGCGCCGTAGCGCTCTTCTTCGCTTTATTCGGCACCCCAGTTTTAATTCGACTTTTAGCTAAACGTGGCTATGGTCAAATAATTCGTGATGACGGCCCAAGTTCACACCACACCAAACGCGGAACGCCAACTATGGGTGGCTTAATAATTATTTTCGCAGGTGTTGCTGGATATTTGCTAAGTCATGGAATAACGCGGACAGCAATGACTGCCTCAGCCCTCTTAGTTATTGCCTTGGTAATCGGGCTAGGCTTTGTCGGGTTCTTAGATGATTGGCTGAAAGTATCTCGTGAGAAATCTTTGGGTTTAAAAGGTAGATATAAAATTTTGGGGCAAGTAGTAATTGCGGCAACCTTCGGTTATTTTGGAATTCAATTTGCCGATAGCGAAGGACTATCGCCCATCTCGCTAAATTTGTCGGCCGTTCGCGATACCGGCATTGTTCTAGGCGGGGTAGTTGTAGTCATCTGGATTGCATTGATGGTAACTGCCACAAGTAATGGCGTGAATTTAGCAGATGGTCTTGATGGTCTAGCAACTGGTGCTTCAGTAATGACTTTCTTAGCATTTATCCTGATTGGCGTATGGGAATTTGGTCAAAGTTGTGCGATTGCTGTTGATGCGGCTAGTGGATGTTATGCGGTACGAGATCCACTCGACTTAGCAGTATTAGCTGCAGCCCTTGCTGGTGCATGTACAGGTTTTCTTTGGTGGAATGCTTCACCAGCACAAATATTTATGGGTGACACCGGATCTTTGGCTCTTGGTGGTGCGCTAGCTGGTTTAGCTTGCACCTTGAGAGTTCAACTATTGCTTATTCCGCTGGGTGGTCTTTTCGTAATAATTACGATGTCAGTAATTATTCAGACTCTTTATTTCAAAGCAACGGGTGGAAAAAGAATTTTTCGAATGGCCCCGTTACATCACCACTTTGAGCTAAAAGGCTGGGGCGAAGTAACAATTGTGCTGCGCTTCTGGATCATTGCCGGACTCTGTGTAGCCCTTGGTTTAGGGCTCTTTTATGCCCAGTGGGTTGCGCTTTAAGCGTTAAAAAATGTCAATTACTCCCCAGTTATCAACAGTAGGTGGCGTAGCTATCGCCTATTCGCAACTGTTGGTACTTGGTGGCGGGGTCACTGGCCGTTCAGTTGCACAAGTTTTAAGCAATATGGGTGCTGAGGTTTCAATTTATGACGAAAACGAGAGCAGTACTTTTGAATTCCCTCGAGTGGCAATTAATGAGTTATCAAATATCAATTGGGCAGCAGCCGTAGTTTCACCAGGTTGGCGCCCAAGTCATCCAGTAATTGCTGATTTGCGAAATCGTGAGATTCCACTGCTAAATGAAATTGATGTGGCTTGGGAAATTAAGCAACAGGTAGCGCCAGAACAGAAGTGGTTGGCCGTCACCGGAACCAACGGTAAGACTACAACTGTCGAACTTACCGAATCGATCCTTAAGGCTGCTGGCATAAACGCTTTTGCCTGCGGCAATGTTGGCACGCCAGTTATTGATGCCGTCACCTCTGAGCAAAAGTATGACTACTTAATTCTAGAACTTTCCTCATTCCAACTTCACTGGTCTGAGTCAGCAGAATTTGCGGTCGGGTCAATCCTAAATATTGCGCTAGATCATATTGATTGGCATGGCTCATTTTCTGAGTATGCAAAATCTAAATTAGATTTACTAAATCGTTCTGCAACTGCGATCCTAAATGGCGATGAAGCAGCAGTGGTCGAAGGTAGTCAACACTGGCAAGGCCGAAAAGTTTTCTACACATTGCAAACACCTAAGCCAGGCGAGATTGGGTTAGTTGAAGATTTGCTAGTTGATCGAGCTTTTGTCGCAGATCCAATGGAAGCTGCCATGTTTGGTGAGTTAAACGAAGTTCAACCAACTGCGCTACATTCAGTTTCAAATGCGTTAGCTGCGGCAGGCCTAGCGCGTGCGATTGGTGTTGACCACGAAGTAATCCGTGGCGCAATCAAGAAATTTAGACCCGGACGCCACCGCATTGAGTTAGTTTTAGAGCAGAACGGGATTCG
>CANLAY010000004.1 GCA_947488635.1 Candidatus Nanopelagicaceae bacterium | reverse complement strand
TCTCCACCGTTTAGAAGCATTTCAATCTCTGCTCCTGCTGCTGGGTTCTGTGCATCCTTGAAAGTTAAACGCCATAGTGCGCCACCATCACGAGAGACAGTTGGTGTCGCTGGGTTTGGTGCAGTCGCAATTGGATCCTTGTTTGACTCTGTTGTTACAAAGTAGAAAACGTTTGGATTGGTTGGATCCCAGTGACCATCTTCAACGCGTGCCATCGATGTTCCCTTTTCACGGGATTCTTTAGCAAACGCTGGTGTTGTTGTATCCCAGTTGACTTTTACAAACTCAGCTGCAACCTTCTTGTTCTTGCCTACTGTTAAGCGGAACAAGTTGTCGTTCTTTGTTGATGGGATATTCATAACATGTAGGTCGCCATTTGTTAGGCCAGCCTGATCGATTGCAGTACCAGTTGACTGCTTCTTTCCTGCATAAACATATAACTGGCTATCTGTTGCTGATCCGTCTTCTGCACCAATTACTACAGTGTTGGCGCCTGGCTTCAGTGATGGCATGATGTTTTCAAATGACATCATTCCCATACGTGGAAGCTGGTATCCAGTTCCTCCCTCGTCAAATGCAAATCCACGAGACTCATCGCCTGTTTCTTCACCTGAGAAGAACAATCCACCGGCATAACCAACACCGTTATGGCTAAATGTTCCTGCTGCTGCATACGTTGCTGAACAGAAACGGCTGATTCCCCAGTCAAAGTAACCTGGTGTTGCCCCTGCTGGTGCTGCACCTGCTGGAGTCTCCTGGTACTTGCCTGTTGTGTAGTTGTAGAAGTTAACAGTCTTCATAAAGTTTTCGACTTTAGTTACAGCCTTGGTGGTCTTGCTTACATTGAACTTTGTAATTGAAGTTCCCCAAGGAGCAGTTGTTGACGCACCTTTTTTAGCAAAAGCGTTACCGGTTGAAACTTCGTGAACCGATAGAAGTGTGATTCCGCCACGACCGTTATCGTATGCGCCCATTCCATCTGGAATACCGCGAACTATTGTGCCTGTGACCGAATCGCCTACAGTTGCAATAGCTTTAACTTCGACTGCTGAGTTCTTTGAAAGAACATAAACTGGCTTTGCGCCTATAGCAACAGTTGAGGCTGCAAATGCAACAGCCGTTACAACTGCTGCGCCAACAATAATTGGCTTAATAAGTTTCATTTTTTCCCATTCCTATGTAGAGGTTTGGGATAAGTATTCTTTGCTACACCCAAACAGTTAAGGAATGCATGGATAACCTTTAGTAAATCTAAAGTGAACTTCTAGGAGTGCGTGCCTTGGAACTCTCGTTTATCAGCGATCCAATCCATTAGCGCGAACAAAACTCCAGATGCTACAAAGGTTAAGTGAATAACAATTCGCCACTTTGTGCCACCGCCTACATCGTCTTGGCCAGCAAGTTCAATAAAATCTTTTAACAATTCAATAACTGAAATTGCAACGAGTGAACCGATTAGCTTTATTTTCAGACCAGAGAAATCAATGGTTCCCATCCAATGTGGGCGGTCCTTTGATTCAGTCGCGACATCAATACGCGAAACAAAGTTTTCATACCCAGCAAAAATCACCATCAGAATCAAGTTAGCAAGCAGGGTTAAGTCAAGAAGTGCTAAAAGCTCTAGAGTAAATGTCTGCGCAGTAGCTTCGCCGATGTGTTTAGTTATGTGGTAGAACTCAACAATAAAGCGCCAGCAGAGTAGCACTAGGGCACCTACGAGACCTAGATAAAGCGGAGCCAATAAGAAGCGAGCGCGGAATAAGATAACCTCGATGCCATTTGTTAATTTGTTCATGCGTTAAGTTTAACCCTCAATCAGCAATGTGGCGGCTAACCATTCTTCCTCGCGTCGAGTTTTCTCTAAATTTAAGTCGGCTAATTCACCCACTATGGCAGCCAAGCGCTCAGAATCGAATTCACACAGTTCTTGTTCGGCTAACAAAGCAGTGGTTTTTTCTTCTAACTTAGATATTTGACGCTCGATGCGTACTAAGTCTTTCTTTGCTTGTCGCTGTTCGGCAGCTGTTGATGTTGATTTACTCTCTTTTTGAGTTGTAGTGCGTGAAATAGCTTTCTCACGTAGCTCTAAATATTGATCAACTCCACGCGGCAAATCAAGCAACTTCTGATCACCAAGTAAGCCAACAAAGCGATCGCAAACTCGCTCTAGGAAATATCGATCGTGCGAAATAATTAGCAGGGTGCCGGCATAGCTATCTAGTAAATCTTCTAATTCAGTCAAGATCTCGATATCAAAATCGTTAGTTGGCTCATCGAGCATCAAAACGTTTGGGCTTTCCATCAGCAAACGAGTTAATTGCAGACGTCGCTTTTCACCGCCAGATAAATCACCAACTGGGGTCCATTGTGAATCGCGATCAAAACCTAACCGCTCACAAAGTTGTGATGCTGAAAGGGTGCGGCCTTTGCCAAGTTCAATATGGGAGGCAACTTTTTCAACCGCTTCAAGTACTCGCCAAGTTGGGTCGAGCTCAGTTAAGTGCTGCGTCAAGAAAGCAGCTTTCACGGTTACGCCCGTAACTAATTTTCCAGCGCTTGGTTGAATTTCACCGGCCAACGTGCGCATTAAAGTGGTTTTGCCGGCGCCATTAATACCAACAATGCCGATGCGATCGCCCGGGCCAACATTCCAATAAAGATCATCAATTAACTCTTTATCGCCAGCCCGTACTTGCAGATGATGCGCCTCATAAACAGTGTTACCTAGCCGGTTCTGGGCAAACTTTAATAACTCGGTGGAATCACGTGGCGCTGGTTCGGCTGAAATTAATTCATTTGCGGCATCAACTCGGAACTTAGGCTTAACTGTTTGAGCTGGCGCACCACGACGTAACCAAGCTAGTTCCTTACGAATAAGCATGTTACGGCGTTGATCTAGCACTGCGGCTTGGCGAGAGCGCTCAGCTTTAGCTAATACGAACGCGGAATACCCACCGTCATACTCTTCAACTTTGCCGCCTACAACTTCCCAGGTGCGATCAGTAACTTCATCTAGAAACCAACGATCGTGCGTTACAACGGTAACGGCAATATTTTTACGATTCTTTAAATGACTTGCCAGCCATGCCACACCTTCGACATCTAAGTGGTTAGTAGGCTCGTCAAGTAAAATTAAATCAAGATCATCAATTAGTAACTTAGCTAATCCAACTCGGCGTCGCTCGCCACCTGAAAGAGAGAGAAAAGTTCGTTCGAATAGATGATCATCAAAGCCGCCAAATAACCCCGTAAATACTTCGCGAACACCAGCGTCACTTGCCCATTCATGTTTTGCTTTATCACCCAACACAACATCTCGAACTGTTGCGGCTTTATCGGCGACATCGACTTGATTGAGCATTCCTAGTTTGACTGAATTGTTCTTAGTTACTCGACCAGAGTCTGGTTGCTCGATACCTGCAATTATTTTCATTAAAGTGCTCTTGCCAGCACCATTTCGGCCAACAATTCCGATGCGTTCGCCTTCAGCAACGCCAAGTGATACGCCAACTAGTAATTGCTTGATATCAAAGGCTTTGTTGACGCTTTCGACGTTAACAAGATTGCGTGCCATAGGGGGAAAGCGTACCTTTACCGCATGAAGGTTACTGACCGAGAATATGCATTGGCACTAGATGCCGCAGACCCATTACGCCACTTCAAAGAGCGTTATGTGATTACCGACCCAGATATGTGTTATCTAGATGGAAACTCGTTGGGCCGTTTGCCACATGACACTGTTGTGGCGGTAACTGATTTCATGACTAAAGAATGGGGCCCAGAAGTAGTAAATGGCTGGGGCCATTGGGTTGATGAAGCTCAACCAACTGGCGATTTAATCGGGCGCGCGACTCTAGGCGCTGCTGCTGGCCAAGTTCTTGCATGCGATACAACTTCAGTGAATTTCTACCAACTTTGTTTAGCTGCAATTCACGCTCGTCTTGGCCGTAAAACAATTATTACGGATGCTGCTAATTTTCCAACCGATCGTTATATTTTAGAGGGTATCGCTAAACAATTCGATTTAGAGCTAGTAATTATTGATAACGAAGATCCTAAAATTGCCGAGAATGAATTAATCACAGTTGATGTTTTAAAACCATATCTCTCTGATGATGTGGCACTTGTTACGCTCGAAGTAATTCAATATCGCTCAGGTGCGCGCAATGATATTAAGTCCTTAACTGATTTAGTTCGGAGCTTCGGTGCATTTCTACTTTGGGATGCCAGCCACGCAGTTGGTGCAATCGAAATGAATTTCGATGCTAACGGGGTAGATATCGCAGTTGGTTGCACATATAAGTATGGTAACTCTGGCCCAGGAGCACCAGCTTGGTTATATGTAAACAAGCGCGTGCAAGCTGAACTACAAGTTCCAATTCAAGGTTGGTTTTCACAAGCTGATCAATTTGGCATGGGACCAGTATTTGAACGTGCCGAAGGTATTCGTGGTTTTCAAATAGCCAGCCCATCTTTAATCGGACTGCGTTGCATTAAGAGTGCTTTCTCAATCATTGAAGAAGCTGGCATAACTGAGATTTCACATAAGTGCGCAACCGGAACTCAAATGATGATCGAGCTATACGACGCTTGGTTGGCTGACCTGGGCTTCACGCTACTGACTTCACGCGATGCCAACAAGCGTGGTGGTCACATCTCAATCGGTCACCCAGATGCTGCTCGTATCTGTGTAGCACTTCGCCAGTTCGCCAACGTGATTCCGGACTATCGCACTCCAGATTCAATTCGTTTAGCTATCTCGCCATTACCCACCTCTTACGTGGAAATTTGGGATGGTTTTCAGCGTATTCGCGATCTAGTAACTACCCGTCAATATGAAAAGATCGAAAAATCAGATTCGAGAGTTACATGAGTGAAAATCAGGTAGACCCAGCGCTTACTTACACTTCTTATCTAGCTATAGATGAACTACTTAGTTTGCAGAGACCGCTTTCAGACGGCCCCGAACACGATGAGATGCTTTTTATCGTCATCCATCAGAGTTATGAACTTTGGTTTAAGCAATTAATTCATGAATTTTTAGCTGCGCAAGCTGCATTAGAGGCTGGCGAAACACATCGCTCACTTGCACTACTAGGTCGTATTCGCACCATTATGAAAGTTTGTGTTGCTCAAATTGATATTCTCGAAACGATGACACCGCTACAATTCAACAGTTTTCGTTCTTATCTTTCTTCATCTAGTGGTTTTCAATCTGCTCAATTTAGAAAAGTCGAAGCAATCCTTGGTCGTCGCGATAGCGCAATGGCCGGGCATTTGCCAGCAAATGTGCAAAGTGATATTTTGCTAATAACTAGTCGCAATTCAGTTTGGGATTCATTACTTGTTTACATCTCAAAGCGCGGTCATGTAATTCCAGCTGATGTTCTGGCTCGCGATAAATCTGTTGCCTACGTTGCTAACCCAGTAGTCCAAGATGTTTTACTTGATGTACATCGTAATGATCCCGAAAGTGCTGGCGTCTGTGAGCGCTTGCTTGATATCGACGAAGGCCTACAAGAGTGGCGCTACCGCCATGTGAAAATGGTTGAGCGAACAATCGGTGCAAAAATGGGCAGTGGTGGTTCGGCAGGGGTTAAGTACTTAGCAAGCACCTTATTTAATCCAGTATTTGTAGATCTCTGGGAGATCCGTTCTCGCTTCTAGTTAGGCAACCCAGCTAAAACAATTTCGGATAACTCTTTACGCTGACGTGGTGCGTTTTCACGCTCAAGCAGAACGCCTTCGAGTTGTTCGGCTGGACCTTGAGTACCAATGGCTATTACAACAATTGGTGCGATTTGGGTTGGTAGTTCAAAAGTTTGCGCTGCTTTCGCCGCATCAAAACCAGCCATTTGGTGGGCTACTTGGTCACGGCTGTGAACTTCAAAAGTCAGTTGGCTAACAGCTAATCCTGCATCAAAGCCTGAAATTGGTCGGGGTGTTCCATCTTCATTCTGATTAACAATAGAGACCAAAACTAAAGCTGATGAGCGGTTGGCCCAACTTTGGTTAAACGGTACCAAGGTGGCAAGTATTGAGTTAAATACTTCATCGCCACGTACGCCTACATGAAAACGCCAAGGTTGAAAATTATTGGCAGAAGGTGCCCAACGTGCTGCTTCTAGGATCGCAACCAGTGTCTCATTGGAAATAGTGGCCGTAGCATCAAATGATCTTGGGCTTCGGCGATTACTTAGTACTGGATGAATGGGAGTTGAAGTAGTTGCACTCATTTGCAGAACTATAGATTAATGAAGCAAAAAGCGCTCTTTGAAAATATTTATAGTACCTACTTGGTCATGTAATAGTAAATAATCGCAAAAATTGAAAATAGTGCAGCACCAGCGAAGATCAGATACTTAACCCAGGTAGGAATTCCGACTTTATTGGAAGCTGTCTGCGCCATATTCTTAGTTTTATTCATCGCCCTACTAGCCCACGCAAATTCAGTAGCTAAAATTCCAAGACCTGCTAGTAAGATTAATACACCAGGGCCAGGTGCAACGAGTGCTATTGCGCCTAATACTGTAATTGTTCCGCCGAGAACGCCAATAAATATACGCCAGACTAAATTGCCGGCTTTACTACGCTTTGCAAATCCACGAATATTCATAGCGGCTCCTTCTGGGTGTTTACGACTCGACGCATCGTCCCGTATGCACTTGATGCTATCTCATCGCGGCGTCTACGGTAATTCTCGGAAGCACCAGAAATTAGATGCTCGTAGCGAACATCACCATTGATTAACTTACGCATAGTTTGCGGATCAGTCTCATCACCAAAATGAGGTGGGTCAATCTTTACGATCTGAACCACAATATGTGGATTGAATTTGCGATAGATCAGAGCTAGTTGACGATAAACAATATTTGCCAACTGACGAAAACTAATTAAGCTAAAATCACGCGCTTGTAGGCGCATTCTGGCGATCGCCGCAGGCTGTGCGCCATGCTTGATAGTGGCCATTTCGTAGAGAATATGAGCAGCTTCTTTTGCACCATTTGCTTCAGGCAACTTCTTACACATGCGATGAAGCCTTGATCGCTCTTCGGGATCTTGCAATAACTTAACGGTTTCGGTGATATTTTCTAAATCCCTTTGATCAGCTCGCAGTGCATAACCTAAATCGTGGCACCACTGCGCGCGAGTTTCTTGATCATCTGTTCCTCGAATATTTGAGACGAAAACAGTAGGCACCAGGGCGGGAAGCAATTCGTGCACGCCGTTATAACCAGTTGCACAAATCGCTGCATCAAAAGCGTGCAAGACTTTAGCTAATGGGAAGTAGCGAACTTGTTTAATCTCTAAGCCTTCTGGAACTAGTGAATTTCCATTCGCGTCGATCGGCTTCTTGGTTAAGACCACTTGCAAATCTTTCCAACCAATTAAACCTTTTAGCGCTGCCGTCATTTTCTCATTGACATCGCTATCGCCAGTTCCTAGTTGAACAAGGACTGCTGGCCGATTTAAATCAATACCTAGCGCAATTCGTGCTTCATCGCGACTAAGTGCGGTGGATTCTTGGTGTAGCGAAACGGCTGAAGTCACAACGGCATCTTTACGATTTTTAGTTGGGCCATGATCATAAACTCGAGCAAAATCTCCAGGTTCGATAATTGCATCCATCATCATTGACTGCAGGCCAAGGGCTAAGCCTTGTGGTTTCTTCTGCCATAAACCACGGCGAACCCAAACTAAAGCTAAATCATTCTTTTTTAACTTAGCCGCAATTACACCTGGATAAGGAACCACGCCATCAAAAGATAAAACTTGGGCATCGGTTTCTTCAATTAGGGCAAGCAAGCGATCGCGCAAGTAAGCATCCCAGAGTTTGCGTGGCATCCAGCCTCGATCGCGTCCTGGAATATACTCACAACGAACGCCAACAAAATTAGGAACTTCGGCAACGCCGCCAGCCATTGAAACAATAATTGGGTTTGCAATCTCTCTTAGCTCAAGGGCGATTGCGCTGGCGCGAGCAAGGTGGCCCATTCCGACCCCATTGCTGGTAGCTAGGATAATCGTGGGTTTTTCCACTTGCGGACTCATAGATGCAGAGTTTATCGCGTAAAAAAAGATCAGGGGCACACCCTCATCGGATGCGCCCCTGATCTTTAATCAGTTCTTAACTGTTAGCCGACTTTCTTAACACGACCATCAAGTGCTGGCAGTTGAGTGACCTTTCCAGCAGCTAGATCAGCCTTGAGTGCATCTACGAATACATCTAGCAGTGCGCCCATAACCTTGGCTTTCGCTGGTGAGAATACATTGAGGTATCCGTCACCACCGTAAATAATAAAGTCAAGAGTTGTCAGGGTGTAAACGGTTTGATCCTTTGCAAGTGCAGTTCCATCGTTCTTAGTTACCGAAACGATGCGACTTCCGACTGCCTTAGTTGGATCAAAGGTGAACTTGAAGCCAGAAACTTGTGGGAATCGACCATCACCGGGATAGTTTCCGCCAACACCATTTTCTAGTGCTTTCCAGAGATTTTCACCAGTAACAATTGTTGTTGCAACTTGGTTACCGAATGGGTAAACAGTTAACGCATCTCCAAGTGTTACATCAAGTGGACCAGTTCCGGTACGAACCAACTTGGTATCAACCGGTGTGTAGGTCTTAGCTGGGAAAGTATCGCGAATACCGCCACCGTTAGTTAACGCAAAGTCTGTCTTGTACTTTGCGCGAAGTAGGTCAGCAATGTAAATACCCATTGGGTTTTCACCAGAACGTTCAACTGCTGGAGTTCCACCACGTGGGAATATGCCAGCAACAGAACCTATCTTTACATCTAACTTGCCAGTCATCTGGTCTTTATACTTCTTAACTAGCGCAGCTGCAGGTGCATCAGCTACTACTGTTGCTACGGCTGCTTTTTTAATGGTTTCAATTGATGAACCAAGTACTCTGTTTGATCTTGTGTTTACACAGATCTGTGATCTGGTGTATTCAACGCCTGCGTTCAGTGTTTGACCAACGAGAGTTCCACTACCCACTCGGTCACCTGGAACCATGGTGGTAAATGTCTGGTGACTATGTCCGCCATAAATGGCAGCGGCGCCCTTGATTTGAGTAGCCATCTCATTGAGTATGCCGACTGAAACTCCGCCAACGCTTTCTGACCAACCTTGGTGAATGACTGCAACTACTAAGTCTGCGCCAGCTTTCTTAGCTGCCACAATTGCGGCATTGATTCCCTCAACACCAGGTTGAATTTCAATAGTGCGCTTAACGCCAGCTGAATCGGTGTAATCCAAGTTACCTGGGAATACTTGCTCAATTGTGGTTTCAGTGTTTGAACCGACAATGCCGATCTTTACGTCACCGCGCTCAATGATGATGAAGCTCTTGGCAGCCTTGGTGCCTGACTTAAGAACAGCCAGGGATGAGTCGCCGTAGTTTGATGAGACCCACTGGAAATCAGATGCGCCAATAACTTTTTGAACGTGTGCCAAGTTGCGATCGTGTTCGTGGTTTCCGAAAGTTGATGCATCGAACTTCATTAAGTTCATTGATTCAATTGTTGGCATTTCTTCAAACTCTGTTGAAATTGGTGGCGCTGCACCGATGTTGTCACCTGATGAAAGCGTGACGGTGGCAGCTGTGTTCTTGCGATCGTTTGCGAAAGCAGATGCTAAAACTGCAGCACCAATGTTTGATGCACTCGCTTCAATTGCACCGTGCAAGTCGCTAAGTTGAAGTACTTGAACTGACTTAATGTCCGCACTTGATGCAACAGTTGCGAGCTCTTCTGCTGTGTAAGACATTCTTGATTTAGCGGCTACTGAGAATCCGTATGCATTTACTGCTTGCACAATTGGAGTTCCGCCAGGTTGGCCGGCAACAACTGGCATGGTTACATACGAACGACCATTTGCAGCAATCATTACTGGACATGAACCGGAACCGGCTGAAATTACATAGTGTGTAATAGCTGGAGTCGCCTCTGTTGGCGTCCACTTAACCATGATGCCGTTTTTCCATAAATACGATGTGACATTTGTCGGTGCAGAAGGCTTCGCGTAAACAACGTTTGCCTGTGCGATTGGAGTAACCATAGTTACCAATAGAGTGGCGGCAACGGCGAATACGCCGAAGCTCAGTTTCTTGCGGGTTTTTAGGGTGTTAGTCATATAGAAACCCTATAGAAATCAAGTTAAATTTATGAAAACACGCGATAAACCACGCATGAACTAGCGCTCCCGTTGCTTAAAAGTTATAAACGGCTAAACTTCCCAAGTAACAAAATTTGTTGGGAGTAAGGCGCTAGGGGCTTTGAGATCGTCTTAAAGTCGAAAGCGCAAAAAATGAAAACCACTGCGAATCATCCGCAAACGTTTAGATCTGTTCCTGCAACATCAACGCCAGTCTCCAAAACTCGAGTCGCCGCTCTGTTAGACCAAGAATGGGCTCGGTTTAAAGAAGGAACTGGCAAATCCGAAATCGAAAATGTGGTTGCCAAAGAGACCATGCCAATGGGTGTGCCATCTAGCTTCCAGCACTGGGACCCATACCCAATCTCCATCACATCAGCGCAAGGCGCTTACATGACCGATGTCGATGGTCGCAAATTGCTCGATATGTCGATGGGCTTTGGCGCAATGTTTGCCGGCCACTTAAACCCAGCCGTGGTCGAAGAAATTAAGAATTCACTTGCCGAAGGAATGCTCTTTGTAACTCCTTCACCGATTTCTCGCGATGCAGCTGAACGAATCTGTAAACGTTTTGCCATTGATCAAGTTCGCTTTGCCAACTCTGGCACCGAAGCAACCATGTACGCAGTTCGCTTAGCTCGCTCCTATACCAGCAAGAGCGGTGTTGTAAAACTCGAAGGTGGCTATCACGGCTCATTTGATCCATTGATGGTTTCTTGTAAGCCAAGTTTGTCTGAAGTTGGCGATGCCAATGATCCAACCCCGGTACCAAATGTTGGAACCGTGCCAGGCGATGTTTATGTGGTGCCGTTTAACAATATCGAATCACTCGAACGAGTGTTCCAAGCTCATGCTGACAAAATTGCTTGCTTTATTCTCGAGCCAGTTCTCGAAAATATCGCAATCGTGTTGCCAGATGCTGGCTATCTCGAATCTGTCCGCCAACTTTGCGATCAATACAACATTATTTTGATCTTTGACGAGGTAAAAACTGGCTTAACTGCTGGCTACCAGGGTGCTGCCCAACGTTTAGGCGTGCAACCTGATTTGATCACACTTGCTAAATCAATTGGTGGCGGAGTACCAGTTGCAGCATTCGGTGGAAAAGATAAGTACATGCAAGCTGTTACCGATGGCCGACTTGGGCATTTCGGTACCTTCAACGGAAATCCACTCGCAATGGCTGGTATTCGCGCAATAGATAAAATCTGTACGCCAGAAGCTTTAGCTAAAGCCGAAGCGCTGAATCAACAAGCGCTGGTTCGTATTAATGAAATTATCGATGAGTACAACTTGCCGGCACACACCGTTGGTTTTGGCGTTAAGGGCTGTATTACTTGGTCAACAACCCCGGTACGTAACTATCGCGATTACAAAGCAACTGATTTCCAAGTCGCTGAACTTTCTTGGCTTTGGTCGCTAAACCGCGGAATCATTACGCCTCCAGGGCTCGATGAGCAATGGCTAATTTCTTTGGCGCATGGCCAAACCGAAATTGATATTTTGGTTGAAGATTTTAGATCTTTAGCTAAAGCACTTCGCGACTAGAGCTTGTTGCCTTACTCGCCGTGAGTTTTTGCGCGAGCAAATCTCATTAAGCCGGTAGAAATACTTGATAAATTCGAAGTCTGCATTCTTAACCCAAAAAAAAGAACCACAGTATTAGAAGCGTTGATTTCTCCTAGGTAATTTAGATAAAAAAGCACACCCAGGAGAAGGATTGAGGCAAAACCTGCAAGCAAGGTACCAATCTCACCAGATTTTATTCGAGTACTCACGCGGATCACATTATCGATCTGGATCTTCTCTTTCTGTGCCTTAACAAAAGAGCGCTGAATATCAACTTGTTTTCCGAATATGCGGCCCAAAACTTCTAGAACAATTACGATCATTAAGAGATCAAGTAGTGCAAATATCCAGTTAAAGTAAAAGAAAAATACCAAGATCACACTTATCTGAGTTAACATGCTAGATATATTGGTAAGTTCAAAAGCTTGGGTCCAGCGCCAATTATTTTTGCCATTTGTTATCTCAGTTTCGTTCGCTTTAAAGGCGCGATCAAAAATTCGCACACGATAAATACGTTGTGCAAATTGTCCGACCCGAGTGAATCCGTAGAACAAGAAGAAAAAAGTAATAAAAATAGCTAACTTTGATTTATCTATTTCGCCTTCGTCCAGAATGATCTTGGTGAAGAGTTTGGCAACTATTAACTCAGAGACTGAGATAAACGCCGCGATAAGAATTAACCCAATTAGAATCAGCCGAAATCTCTTTGTTGGGAAAAGGTCGATAAGGCTTTTGCGCAAGTGCCATAGAATTACCTTCACTTCGCCTCATTTCCCTGATTTTCAAGCACAATTTATCGCATTTTGAGAATACTTAGATAGGCTACGCGAATGACTGAAATGTTAATTCAGGCTCGAGGCCTAACAAAAACTTACGGTGACTTCGTTGCAGTAGATGGAATTGACTTCGATGTTGCTAAAGGCGAATCATTTGGCTTCTTAGGACCCAATGGTGCTGGCAAATCAACCACGATGCGCATTATTGGTGCCACGTCAGTTCGTACTTCTGGCACTTTAACAATTCTGGGTAAAGACCCGGAAGTAAATGGACCACAGATTCGTGCGCACTTAGGTGTTGTGCCACAACAAGATAACTTAGATAATGAATTAACGGTTTCCGAGAACATCTTTATCTATGGTCGCTACTTCGGTCTTTCCTCTAGTTTTATTAATAAGAAGATTCCGGAGCTTCTGGAATTCGCACAGCTGGAAGAGAAGAAAGACACAAAAGTTGAGGCTCTAAGCGGTGGCATGAAAAGACGCCTAACTATCGCTAGATCCTTGGTAAGCGAGCCTGACATTTTGATGCTCGATGAACCAACTACAGGTTTAGATCCGCAAGCACGCCACATTCTCTGGGATCGCTTATTTCGCCTGAAAGAGCAAGGCGTGACACTGCTTATTACGACTCACTACATGGATGAAGCTGAACAACTTTGTGATCGCTTAATCGTGATGGATAGAGGCAAGATCATGGCTGAAGATAGTCCAGCCCAGCTCATTAAGACTTACTCAACAAAGGAAGTGCTCGAAGTTCGCTTTGGCTCTGATCGCAATCAAGAAATGGTTGAAGTACTTCGTCCACTTGCTGATCGCATCGAAGTTCTCCCTGATCGGATATTGCTATATGCCACAGATGGTGAACAGTTGCTTGAACAAATTACTGCAAAAGGAATTCATCCAAATACTTCACTAGTACGACGCAGTTCATTGGAAGATGTATTCCTTCGCCTCACCGGACGTTCATTGGTTGAGTGATGAGTACCAATATTCGCAAAGTCTCTAGATTTGGTTCATTTCATATAGCTGAGGCGCGTATTCGCAACATGGCTAAATGGTCTGGCATTATTTTATTTGCAGCTGTTGTCAATCCAGCGCTTTATCTGGTTTCAATTGGCATTGGTGTGGGTTCTTTGGTCGATGCCAACAATGGTGTCAATGGCGTTAGTTACTTAACTTTCTTAGCGCCTGCATTGCTAGCAAGTGCAGCAATTCAGGGAAGCAGTGATGAAGTAATTTTCCCAGTTATGGATGGATTTAAATGGAACCGTACTTTCTTCGGTATGCGTTCTACGCCAATAACAGCCCGCCAAATTTCTTTAGGCGTTTTCCTCGCTGCAATGTTTCGCACAGTAGTTTCCGTTGTTATCTATTGGATCGTACTTTATTTCTTTGGTGCACTTGAGTCAGGTACTGCTTGGTTGGCTATGCCAGCAGCACTTTTGGCAGGAGCAGCAATGGGCGCAGTAATGCTGGCACTGGCGGCCAAGATCGAGAATGAGAATTTCTTCTTTACTCTGGTGGGGCGATTCGTCATGATCCCAATGTTTTTATTCTCAGGCACCTTCTATCCACTCACCCAAATGCCTATTTTCTTACAGTTTTTCGGCTGGATTTCACCGCTTTGGCACGCTACTGAACTTGGTCGCTATCTGACTTATGACTACCCGTTGTCCGGGCTACAACTTTCCATACATATCTGTGTGCTAGCTAGCATGATCGTAATTGGGTTGTTCTTATCTGCCCGAATTTTCCATAAAAGGTTAGAGAAGTAAATGACATCTAATGCAGTGGCGTTATCTGAGCGCCGACTAGGCAAATTCGGTGATAAATACTTTGCCGGCCGGCCGCAACAAGTTCTGTTACGAAACTGGCTTTCGTTTAAGTCATCTGCCTGGATTGCCGTTGTCAGCGGTTTCTTAGAGCCAGTCCTTTATCTACTCTCCTTTGGATATGGCATCGGAGAACTGGTAGGCAACATATCTACACCCGGTGGCGACATCTCATACGCTGCTTATATTGCACCGGGTTTGTTAGCAACGAGTGCTATGAATGGCGCAATGCTTGATTCAACCTGGAACGTGTTTTTCAAGTTAAATGAAAGTCGCTTATACAAGGCGATGTTGGCTACTTCGCTTGGACCGCTAGATGTAGCACTTGGTGAAATAGCTTGGGCGCTAATGCGCGGTGGTCTCTATGCAACTGCCTTTACGATAATTATTGCGGGACTCGGCTTAGTAACAAGTTGGTGGGCGATACTAGCGATACCAGCAGCCATTATTGTGGCATTTGGCTTTGCCTCATTTGGTATGGCAATTACCTCTTTCATGAAGTCACATCATCAGATGAACTTTTTTGAGATTTTCTTGCTACCAATGTTCTTGTTTTCTGGTGCTTTCTATCCACTAACCGTTTTCCCAGGTTGGGCACAAGCCATCATAAAAGCACTGCCGCTGCGACAAGCCATTGAATTAGTTACGCGAGCCATGAATGGTGAATTTGGAATCAACATTTTGGTCAACTTCACATATTTCTTAGTGATGATTTGCGTTGGTTTATTCTTCACAACCAAGCGTCTAAACGCTTTGTTTATGAAGTAAAACCCTTATAAATCAATGGTTTTAGAGCCAGCTAGTTAAGTCAACGCCAGCACAATCTTCTTCGGTCACGATGCCAACTGGTTTGTTTTCTTCAACAATCACAATGGCTCCGTGGGCACGCTTATTAAGTAAGCCAACTGCATCAGCCACAGTCTCATTTGGACTTAGCGTGATTGCGGTATCAAAAAATGTGTGACGTGATTTAACCCAAGAAATAACATCTTTAACAATCTCAAGTGGAATATCTTGCGGAATAACTGCAATTCCACCGCGACGTGCAATTGTTTCAGCCATGCGACGACCCGAGACAGCAGTCATGTTGGCAACAACAATTGGAATTGTGGTTCCGGATCCGTCGTTAGAAGTTAAATCAACTTCCATTCGACTAGATATTTCGGAAGAGCTCGGCACCATGAAAACATCGTCATAGGTGAGATCGTGAGTTGGGTTATTTATAAATTTCACGTTGCCAAACTCTATTAGTAGTTAGGCCGAAAGGGAACTCAGGCTCGCAAGCTCAGCATCGCTCAGCTCGACAACCTGCACGATTTCTTCGAGTTGTTCCACTGTGCGCGCACTTGCAATAGGTGTGCTGACCTGCGGGTTTGAACGGATCCACGCTAATGAGATGGCACCAACTGGCACGCTGTGATCTTTAGCGATCTCTCGAACTTTATCTAGGATTGCCCAGTTCTTGTCGTTGTAGAACTCAGCAACTCCTTCGGCGCG
>CANLAY010000003.1 GCA_947488635.1 Candidatus Nanopelagicaceae bacterium | reverse complement strand
CGATCACCGTCCTTGAGGGCCTCGAGGCGGTTCGTAAGCGCCCCGGCATGTATATCGGCTCCACCGGCGAGCGTGGCCTCCACCACTTGGTTTATGAGGTCGTAGATAAC
Source organism: Candidatus Nanopelagicaceae bacterium (assembly GCA_947488635.1). Lineage (GTDB taxonomy): Bacteria > Actinomycetota > Actinomycetes > Nanopelagicales > Nanopelagicaceae > Planktophila. Next base: position 16,427 of record CANLAY010000003.1, on the reverse strand, counting down.
TCAGTAGATGAAGCTTTAGCTGGAATTTGTACTGAAATCAACGTGACGCTTATGGCTGATGGCAGCGTAAAAGTAATTGATAACGGACGCGGAATTCCAGTTGATATGCACCCAGTTGAAAAGAAGCCAGCTCTTGAAGTTGTTTTAACCGTTCTGCACGCCGGCGGAAAATTCGGAGACGGCGGCTACTCAGTATCTGGCGGACTACACGGTGTTGGTATTTCAGTTGTAAATGCCCTTAGTACAGATTTAGCGGTAACAGTTCTGCGTGATGGTTTTACCTGGAATCAATCTTATAAATTAGGAGTTCCAACTGCGCCAGTTGCTAAAGGTGAAGCTGCAAACACAACCGGCACCACTGTTCAATTCTGGCCATCGATTGAAATCTTTGATACCACCGATTTCTCATTTGAGATTTTATCTACCCGTTTCCGCGAAATGGCATTTCTAAATCGCGGTCTAACCATTACTTTAACTGATGCTCGTATCGGACATGTGGATGAAAAAGGCGAGCAAGTACATGTGGTTTATAAATTTGACGGCGGAATTGCTGACTTTGTAAAACACCTAAACACCACTCGTGGTGAAACCCACAAATCAATTATTTTTATTGCGAACGAAGATAAAAAAGCTCGTATGTCGCTAGAAATTGCCATGCAATGGAATGCTGGTTTTTCTGAGTCTGTTTATACTTTTGCAAACACAATTAATACCCACGAAGGTGGTGCGCACGAAGAAGGCTTCCGTACCGCATTAACTTCAATTGTGAATAAATTTAGCGAAGACCAAGGATTTATTAAAAAGAAAGAAGATCGCCTAACTGGCGACGATGTGCGTGAAGGTTTAACAGCAATTGTGTCAATTAAATTAGCTGATCCACAATTTGAAGGCCAAACAAAAACTAAACTTGGAAACACTGAAGCCAAGTCATTTACCCAAAAGTGTGTAAATGAAGCTTTAACTGCTTGGTTTGAACAGAATCCAAGTGAAGGTAAAGAGATTGTACGTAAAAGTATTGATGCCGCAGCAGCACGTGTTGCTGCTCGTAAAGCCCGCGATCTATCACGCAGTCGTAAAGGTTTATTAGAAGGTCGCGGCATGCCCGGCAAGTTAGCTGATTGCCAATGGACTGATCCAGAAAAGTGTGAGCTTTACATTGTTGAAGGTGACTCAGCTGGCGGTTCAACTAAAGGTGGCCGTGACTCACGCAACCAAGCAGTCCTGCCTATCCGCGGAAAAATTCTAAACGTTGAAAAAGCTCGCATTGATCGCGTGTTACAAAATAACGAAGTACAAGCGTTAATTACCGCTCTCGGTACCGGTATTCACGATGACTTCGATGTCGCCAACTTGCGCTATCACAAGATTATTTTGATGGCCGATGCCGATGTTGATGGTCAACATATTCGCACTCTCTTATTAACCCTTCTTTTCCGTTTTATGAAACCACTCATTGAAGGTGGCTTTGTTTACTTAGCCCAACCACCACTTTATAAATTGAAATGGGGCGGTAAAGAACCAGTTCAATATGCATTCTCTGATCGTGAGCGCGACGGAATGATCAAGATCGGCATTGATGCCGGCAAGCGCCTACCAAAAGAAGACGGTATTCAGCGCTTCAAAGGTTTAGGCGAAATGCCAGCTAAAGAACTTTGGGACACGACTATGGATCCAGAGCACCGCGTGCTAATCAAAGTAACTCTTGACGATGCTGCAGCAGCCGATGATCTGTTCTCAGTCTTAATGGGTGAAGATGTCGAACCACGTCGCTCATTTATTCAACGCAACGCCAAAGACGTTAGATTCTTGGATATTTAAATGGATGAAATAAGAAAAGATTACGATCGCCAAGAGACTGTCGACCTACAGGTCGAGATGGCGCGCTCTTATTTAGATTACGCAATGTCGGTCATCGTTGGTCGCGCTCTGCCAGATATCCGAGATGGCCTAAAGCCAGTTCATCGCCGCGTTCTATATGCAATGTATGACGCTGGTTATCGCCCAGATAAGGGCTACTACAAGTCTTCTCGCATCGTCGGTGACGTAATGGGTAATTACCACCCACACGGTGACACCGCTATTTACGATGCAGTTGTTCGCTTAGCTCAACATTGGTCACTTCGTTATCCATTAGTAGATGGCAACGGAAACTTTGGTTCCCCTGGTAATGACCCAGCGGCTGCAATGCGTTATACCGAAGCTCGTTTGTCACATATCGCCATGGAAATGATGCGCGATATCGACGAAGACACTGTTGATTTCTCACCAAACTACGACGGCCGTTCACAAGAGCCAAATGTTTTACCTTCGCGTTTTCCAAACTTATTAGTAAACGGCAGCGCTGGTATTGCAGTTGGTATGGCTACAAATATCCCACCGCATAATTTGCGTGAAATTGGCGAAGGTGTGGCTTGGGCACTTGCTCACCCAGAAGCAAAATCGGATGAACTTCTAGAACAATTAATGAAAATTGTTAAAGGCCCAGATTTTCCAACTAAAGCACTTATTGTTGGTCGCACCGGCATTGAATCAGCATATCGCACTGGTCGCGGCTCAATCACTATGCGCGCAGTTGTACAAGTCGAAGAAATTAATAAGCGCACCTGTTTAGTGGTAACTGAACTTCCTTATCAAGTTAACCCAGATAACTTAGCTTTGAAAATCGCCGAACTTGTTAAAGATGGCAAAATCAAAGGCATTGCTGATGTGCGCGATGAAGGTAATGAACGTCTTGGTCAACGTTTAGTTGTTGTTCTGCAAAATAGCGCGATTCCAAAAGTTGTTCTAAACAATCTTTATAAGCAAACTCAACTACAAGATACTTTTGGCGCCAACATGTTGGCCCTGGTAGATGGTGTCCCGCGCACGCTTCGTCTTGATGAATTTATTAAGTACTACATTGACCACCAAGTAGAAGTAATTGTTCGCCGCACTAAATATCGTTTAGTTGAAAAAGAGCGACGCGCACATATCCTGCAAGGCTACTTAAAAGCACTTGATGCGCTAGATGCAGTAATTGCCTTAATTCGTGCTTCAACTACGCCTGAAGAAGCTCGCACTGGCTTAATGAAACTTCTTGATGTTGATGAGATTCAAGCCAATGCAATTCTTGATATGCAGTTGCGTCGTATTGCCGCCCTTGAGCGCCAGAAGATCAACGATGAATATGACACGCTAATGGCTGAAATTATTGAGTTAAACGCAATCTTGATTAGCCCAGAAAAACAGCGCGAAATAATCGCGACTGAGCTAGCCGAAGTTGTTGCTAAATATGGCGATGATCGCCGTTCCCAGATTGTGGCCAGCGAAGGTGATTTCTCAGCTGAAGATTTGATTCCAGATCAAGATGTGGTTGTGACAATTACTCGTGGCGGTTATGCCAAGCGAACCATGGCTGATTTATATCGTTCACAACGTCGTGGTGGTCGTGGCGTAAAAGGCGCGTCGCTCAAGCAAGATGATGTAGTTGATCATTTCTTTGTAGCCTCAACTCATGACTGGTTATTGTTCTTTACCAATAAAGGTCGGGTTTACCGCGCAAAAGTTCACGAACTTCCTGATGCTGGCCGTGATGCCCGTGGTCAACATGTGGCTAACTTGTTGGCATTTAAACCAGAAGAAACCATTGCCCAAGTTCTTTCAATTAAGGATTACCTTGCTGCGCCTCACTTAGTACTAGCAACCAAAGCAGGATTAATTAAAAAGAGTGCGCTAATCGAATATGACTCACCACGCGCCGGTGGCTTAATTGCAATTGCACTTAAAGGTGAAGATGAGGTTGTTAGTGCAGCCCTGGTGGATGCCGGTGATGAATTATTACTAGTTTCCAAAAAAGCTATGTCTGTTCGTTTTGCCGTAGATGATGAGTCACTTCGCCCCATGGGTCGCTCAACAAGTGGTGTAATCGGAATGAAATTCCGCGCAAATGATGAACTATTAACAATGGCGCGCATCACTGCTCAACATGCCGGCGATACTTTTGTATTCACTGCAACTAATGGCGGTTATGGCAAGAAAACACCACTTGATGAATATCGCTTACAAGGCCGTGGCGGTATTGGTATTAAAGCTGCCAAGATCGATGAGAATTCACGTGGCTCACTCGTTAGCGCACTCGTTCTGCGCAATGAAGATGAAATCCTTGCCATCACATCAGGTGGCACTGTTATGCGCACACCGGCGGCAGAAGTTCGCCAAACTGGTCGTGACTCCATGGGGGTTCGCCTAGTCAACCTTGACGATGGTGCCCAACTCTTATCCGTGACTTGTAATCCAGAAGAAGCAGTGGCGACTTCTCTGTAAAAACCTGCTTAGATAGGCACGAGTTTTGGTTAAGTGGCGACTTCGGGTAACCTTTGGCGCTTACCGCAGATAAATCCATTGTTTGCGGGCCTATAGCTCAGCCTGGTTAGAGCGCTTCCCTGATAAGGAAGAGGTCGATGGTTCGAGTCCATCTAGGCCCACCCCCCGCTCAACACGGGGACCTAGCTCAATTGGTAGAGCACCGCCTTTGCAAGGCGGGGGTTAGGGGTTCGATTCCCCTGGTCTCCACTCAAGTAACACTTTTTCGCACCCATTTATAAAAACTGAAAAGGAAAAATAAAATGACAACAGCAACACTGCACACAACTATGGGCGACATCATTGTTGAACTTTTTCCTGATCATGCACCAAAAACAGTTGCGAACTTTGTTGAACTAGCAACCGGTGCACGTGAATGGGTTGACCCTCGTACTGGTGAAAAATCAACTGCCAATCTTTACGACGGCACAGTTTTTCATCGCGTTATCGATGGCTTCATGATTCAAGGTGGCGACCCACTAGGTCAAGGCACCGGCGGCCCAGGTTACAAATTTGCCGATGAATTCCACGGCGAACTAACTTTTGATCGTCCCTACATTCTTGCTATGGCCAACTCTGGGCCTGGTACTAATGGCTCACAGTTCTTCATAACTGTTGCGCCAACAACTTGGTTAAACCGCAAGCACAGCATTTTTGGTGAAGTTAAAGATGCCGCCAGCCAAGCTGTAGTAGATGCGATTGGCACAACAAAGACTGGTGCGCAAGACCGCCCAGTAACACCAATCAAAATTAATTCAATTACTGTCGCATAACTAACCGCCTTGTTAAATAAACGCACTGCAACTAACGCGTTAATTTTAATCATCCTTGCTGCTTATTTAGCGCAACAATTACTCCCTGATCTACAGAGCCAACTATTGCTGCCCGGTCTAGATTATTTGCAATACAGCAACGAGTGGTATCGATTAATTACAGTTGCGCTAACTCATGGTGGCTTAATGCATCTGGGATTTAATATGTATTCGCTCTACATCTTGGGAACTCCAATTGAGTCTGCTTATGGCAGAAATAAGTTCTTAATTATTTTTACGGTCTCACTTGTAACTGGCTCGCTTGCTTCAGTATTTTTCAATAACGGCAACTTTGTATCCGTTGGAGCTTCCGGCGCTGTCTTTGGTTTATTCGGCGCTTTTTTAATTGTCGGAAAAACCATTGGCGCTGATATTCGCGAAATTGCCATAATCATCGGCCTGAACTTTGTAGTTGGTTTTATCTTGGGCGGGGTTGACTGGCGGGCGCACCTGGGCGGCTTATTTGGCGGAGCACTGGCTGCTCAGTTGATTCTTCTTCGCCGCCGCTGATTACCGACCTAATTACATGGCTGTAATTCTCCACATCTGTGGAGATCTTTGTGGATAACTGGTTAAAAAGTTAGAACTAGCGCCATTTGGTGGCTAGTGAGAAGCCAAAAGCGATAAATGCGAAGCCAACCAACATATTCCAGGCACCAATATTAGGAATTGGGTACTGAGTCTGGCTTACATAGAAAGTCACAATCCAGAAAAGGCCGACCAGGAATGAGCCAACCATGGTTGGAGCTAGCCACGATGGGCTCTCAAGCGGGCCGTGTGGAGTGTGGTCAACGATCTCTTGGTCATGAGCATGCTGCTCTTGAACCTTCTTGCGCAATTTGGACTTAGGCATGTCGCCAAGGGTAACAGGACGGGGCAAAATATCAACCGCGTCAAAGCTGTGAGTAGGCCAGAATTGCTCCATGACCACCACCAAGATTCTTGTCGTAGATAACTACGACTCTTTTGTTTTTAACTTGGTGCAGTATTTAGGTCAACTTGGCGCTGAAACCACGGTTGTTAGAAATGATGAAATTTCAGCTGAAGCAGCTATCAATTACGACGGCGTTTTGATTTCTCCAGGGCCAGGAACTCCAGAGGCTGCCGGCATAAGTATTGCAATGATCAAATTCTGCGCCGAGAAAAAGATTCCGCTATTTGGAGTTTGTTTAGGTCATCAAGCAATAGGTGTTGCATTCGGGGCAACCGTTTCGCGCGCACCAGAGTTAATGCACGGAAAAACTTCGGAGATAACTCACAACCGCGAAGGCGTGTTTGCTAATTTACCTTCACCATTTACCGCAACTCGATATCACTCATTAGCAATCGAACGCGCAACCGTGCCAGATGAATTACAAATTACTGGTGAAACTGAAGGCGGGATTGTGATGTCTGTGCGACATAAGTCGCTACCAATTCAAGGTGTGCAATTCCATCCAGAATCTGTTTTAACTGAACACGGACATGCGATGTTAGCTAACTGGTTAACTGAGTGCGGGGATAAAAACGCGCAAGTTAAAGCAGTTGGTTTATCACCAGTTATTGGTACCCGCGGCTAGTTCAACAATTTCTTAAGGTGCTTTATTAATTGTGATCGTTACTGATTCACCAATCGTGCGAGTTGCACCCGCTTCAGGGAATTGACGAATAACCACACCAATTGGTTGAGCAGAATCGTAATCATTAAATTCTTTTATCAAGAAATTTGAATTAATTAGAATTGCCCGAGCTTGAATAGCTTCAACTCCAATCAAATTAGGAATCTCAACTTCACCATTTGCAATTATTAAAACCACACCAGTACCAGCTGTAACTGTTGAACCCATCTCAGGAGTAACAGACAACACAGTTCCTTGCGGTTTATCTGATGGTGAAACTTCGGTCCGTGCCACAACTAAACCAACTGAGGTTAATACTGCGCGTGCATCACCGAGTGATAAACCAATTAACCCATCAGGAACAAGGGCATCACCTGGCCCATCAGAGATTGTTAGCACTACCGCTGAACCAGGCTTAGCTTGCGCAGATGCAACAGGTATTTGATTTGAAACTCGATCTACCGGTATCTGTGGGTCATGAGCACGCTGAACAGTAACCACGTAATCACCAAGTTGCGCTTTTGCTTCGGCTTCAGTTAACCCAATTACATTTGGTACTGAATTAGAAGGCCCACCAGTGGTTCCGGTATTAGACATATTTAATCCGAAGACAGCAGCACCACTAACAATTAGTAGGCCCACCAAACTAATTACTAAAGTTTTGCGAGTGATCGGCTTACGAGCAATTTTAGTCTTAACGACTTGACCACTGTGAATACGGAATAGATCATCAAGCATTAACCCTGCGCTTTGATAACGGTCAATTGGGCGCTTAGCTAGCGCAACTGAAAGCATGACGTCGACACCTTCAGGCAAACCTGGCAATACCGTGCTTGGTAATGCAAATTCACCAGAGACATGTTGGTATGCAATTGATACCGGTGTGTCACCAGTAAATGGTGGTTGACCAGTCATTACTTCATATAACAAGCAACCGGCCGAATAAATATCACTTCTAGCATCTGCAACTTCACCAACAGCTTGTTCAGGTGAAAGATATTGTGCAGTGCCAACTACATTCCAAGTATTAGTAAGCGTTGCCGCTAAATCATCAAGTGCGCGCGCGATACCGAAATCCATCACCTTGACATCACCTTTATCGGTGATCATTACGTTGGCAGGCTTAATATCTCGATGCACAATGCCGCGTTCATGCGAGTAATCCAACGCAGCTAAAATTCCTTCGCCAATTTCTAAAGCACGATCAAGTGGTAACCGCTCACCCGTGCGAATAATCTCGCGCAGAGTTTTTCCAGAAACTAACTCCATCACAATATAAGGAGCTGGATCTTCACCTGAGTCATAAACGGCAACAATGCCAGGATGATTTAAGCCCGCAGCAGCTAACGCTTCTTTACGGAACCTAGTTACAAAGGAAGGATCTTTCGCTAAATCAGAACGCAGAATTTTCACGGCAACTTTTCGCGACAAACGTTCATCTTTTGCTTCGAAAACATCGGCCATTCCGCCGGTGCCGATCATGTCGCCAAGCCGGTAGCGACCACCTAATAGTTGGCTCATTTACTAGCCCCGTGTAGTTCGGTTTCAACCGTTAAATCTGTTGCGATATCGGCGACAATTACTGTGACGTTATCGGGTGCGTCATTTACATAGGTCGCATCAACCAGGGCAGCAACTGCATCTTCACGCTTATTCTTCTTCAATAAAGATTTAATTTCCTTATTGGTAAGCACACTACTTAGCCCATCACTACAAAGTAAGTAGCGATCGCCAGCTTTGCGTTCATAAACGACCAATACCGGGTCAAGATTTCCAGAACCCATTAATACTTGTGTAAGCAAAGAACGCTGCGGATGATCATTAGCTTCGGCCAAAGTTAACTTACCTTGATCAATTAACTCTTGCAGCACAGTGTGATCAAGGCTTAATTGTTCTAATTCTCCATCACGCAAGCGATATGCGCGCGAGTCACCGATATGCATAAGTGCGATGCGATCTTCGTGCAACAACAAGGCTGTCAAAGTAGTTCCCATTCCACGAAGTTCTGGATCTTCATTTGCAACGCGGGCAATTTCTAAATCAATATCTACCATTGCCTGTGCCAATAAATCTTCAATCGAGTCTGCATCAATATGAATACTTTGTGAAATTGGGATTAACTTAGTTAACTCTCTAATAGCAATCGCAGATGCGACTTCACCGCCAGCGTGTCCACCCATTCCATCGGCCACAGCGATTAAGTTTGCAGATGTGATTGCAGAGTCTTCGTTACCAGATCGGCGCAGCCCAATAGCCGAACGCGCAGCAAGTGCGAATACCGGTTGGCTCATGTGCCTTAGCCTAACGCTGATCGCTAAGTGATCAATGCCTAGGCCTCTCATTTATGCGCATCGTGGATCTTCATTCGATCATCCAGAAAATACCCGTACTGCATTTATGGCGGCGATTGCCGACGGCGCCGATGGTTTTGAATGCGACTTAAGGTTGACCAAAGATAATCAGGTAATAATTTGGCACGATTCAAATATGTTGCGCATGGCCAACCATAAAGCGGTAGTTGCACAGACCGAATACTCAAAGTTAAAAGAAATCTATCCAGATTTAATGTTATTAACCGAACTCCTAGAAATCGCTAGCGAACATAAGAAATCTTTGGCGTTAGAGACGAAACACCCTGTGCCATCAGGCAACGAGGTAGAGAACAAGATTCTCGAACTCGTGAAACCTTTTAAAGATTTAGATATTGCACTACTAAGTTTTAGTTGGCTCGCAATAGAAAAAGTGGTCAGGTTTGAAACTGGCATAGAAACAGTTGCTTTAGTGAACGCGTTAAATGCACCGATCATGAATCGCTTTTCTTCCGCTAAATCATTTGCGCCAAGTATTGAAGAAATCAGAAATCACCCTGAATTAGTGGCTAAATATCAAAGTGAAGGAAAACGGGTTTTCGTTTGGACAGTAAATGATGTAATTGATCTAAAACTATGTGCCGAGCTAGGTGTCGACGTTGTAATTACAGATATGCCGGCGCGAGCAGTGAGTGAGCTCGGGTATCCTTAACCAGTGAGCACATACGCATATCTCGGTCCTGCAGCGACCTTTACCGAGGCGGCACTCAAGAAAATTACGACCTCTTCAGATCAACTTATTCCATATGCAAATGTCACCGCAGCTTTAAATGCGGTTCGTAAGAATGACGCCGAATTTGCATTAGTACCTATTGAGAATTCTGTCGAAGGCGTTGTTGCGCGCACGTTAGATGAATTAGCAACAGGTGATCCACTGATAATTGCTGGTGAAGTTACTTTGCCAGTTTCATTTGCCTTTATGGTTAAACCTGGAACTAAAGAGATCAAAAGAATTGCCACCCACCCACATGCCGAAGCGCAATGTCGTACCTACATTGCCACCAACTATCCGCACGCTGAAGTTGTTGCGACAAATTCAACTGCCGCAGCCGCAGAAGCGCTTAACCGCGGCGAGTTCGATGCTGCAATTGCATCTGCTATTGCTGCCGATCACTATGGCTTAGAAATAGTTGCTGAAAACATTGGCGATAACAACGGCGCAGTAACTCGCTTCGTTCTTGTCTCTAAACCTGGCGAGTTAACCAAACCGACCAGGCACGACCGAACTTCAATGGCAATCTTTATCGGCACCGACCACGCAGGCGCACTATTAGAAATTTTGACTGAATTCGCCACCCGCAACGTCAACTTAACTTTCATTCAAAGCCGCCCAACGGGTAAAGAGTTAGGCGATTACCACTTTATTGTTGATGCCGAAGGGCATATCAGCGACGCTAACGTTGGCCAAGCTGTTACTCGCCTTCGTGAGATCTGCGAGGAAATAAGATTCCTAGGTTCATACCCGCGAGAGGAAAGTAAATGATTGATATCAAATTACTACGCGAGAACCCTGATTTAATTCGCGCCTCTCAAACTGGTCGTGGCGAAGATGCCGGCATTGTTGATCAAGTATTAGCTCTCGATGAAAAACGCCGCGCTGCAATTAATGAATTCGAAGCACTTCGTGCTGAACAGAACACGCTCTCTAAAGCAGTTGGTAACGCCAAAGGCGATGAGAAAGCAGCTCTACTGGAAAACGCTAAAGATTTAGCTAATAAAGTTAAAGCTGCCGATAGCAAGCGAGTTGAAATAGAAGTCGAAGCACATGCCGAAGCGCTAAAACTTTCAAATCTTCTTGACCCTGCAGCACCAATTGGTGGCGAAGCAGATTTTGTAATTATCGAACACGTTGGCACCCCGCGTGAATTTTCTGACTTTGAACCAAAAGATCATGTCGAGCTAGGAAAACTACTTGGGGCCATTGATACCGAACGTGGCGCAAAAGTTTCAGGTTCTCGTTCTTATTATTTAACTGGCGTTGGTGCACTACTTGAATTCGCACTTGTTAACTACGCAATTAGTAGCGCAGTTAAAGCTGGCTTCACTCCAGTTATTCCGCCAGTACTTGTTAATCCACCAGCAATGGAAGGCACTGGATTCCTGGGCCAAGCTGCTGAGAATGTTTATCGTCTAGAAAAAGATGACATGTATTTAGTTGGAACTAGTGAAGTGCCACTTGCAGCGTTCCATATGGATGAGATTTTGCCAGCGGATAAATTGCCAATGCGCTACGCGGGTTACAGCACTTGTTTTCGTCGTGAAGCTGGCACTTATGGAAAAGATACTCGCGGAATTATCCGTGTTCACCAATTTGATAAAGTTGAAATGTTTAGTTTCTGTCACCCCGATCAAGCTGTTGCCGAACACCAACGGTTATTGCAATGGGAGAAAGATTTCCTTAATGCAATGGAGATCCCTTACCGCGTAATCGATGTGGCATCAGGGGATCTCGGATCAAGTGCGACTCGTAAATTCGATATTGAAGCGTGGATTCCAACTCAAAAGTCATATCGCGAGGTAACTAGTACTTCTAACTGCACCGAGTTTCAAGCTCGCCGCTTAAATATTCGCTTTAAAGAAGGTGACAAAACTTCAGCGGTTGCCACACTAAATGGCACCTTGGTTGCAATCCCTCGCATGATTGTGGCAATTCTAGAAAATCATCAAAACGCTGATGGAACGGTAAATGTGCCAGCTGCACTGCAACCTTTCTTAGGTATGACTCGATTCGAGTTAGTGTGACCGGTAGACGCCCAAAATTAATCGCCAGTGATTTAGATGGAACCGTCGTTGCGCACTACGGCGATATCTCACAACGAACTATTGATGCTTTCCGTCGCGCTCACGCAATGGGAATCGAGATCTTCTTTGTAACCGGTCGCCCACCGCGTTGGATGCCCGAAATTAAAGAAGCATTCGGTATCGGTAATGCTATTTGTGGCAACGGTGCAATGCTTTATGACTTACATAATGGCAAAGTTCTTGAAGAATGGTTAATGCCAGTTGATGCTCAACTAGAAACCATAAAACGATTACGTGCCGTAATCCCTCAAGTTAGTTTTGCAGTTGAATCACATAATTATTTTCATCGTGAAAAGAAATATATTCCACGTTGGGATGTTGGTTTAGATAACGTCGGCGTTGAAGCAATTGAAGAAATCATGGCAGCGCCTGCACTAAAGCTGCTAGCGCGTTGTTCAGATCAAGAGCTTTCATCAGATGAAATGTTAGAAATCGCCCTAAAAGAACTAGCTGGAATTGTGACCGTTACCCACTCAAACCCTCACGATTCACTATTAGAAATTTCAGCAATCGGCGTTTCAAAAGGTGCCACATTGGCCAAGATGGCAGCACGATTAAATATTGATGCAGCCGATTGTGTCTCATTCGGTGATAATCCAAATGATTTCTCAATGTTGCAATGGTGTGGTCGCTCATATGCAATGGCAGATGGCCACCCAGATGGACCAAAACACGCGAAATCAGTTGCACTGCCACATACCGACGATGGTGTTGCGATTGTGATTGAAGAGCTACTCGCACTTCCCGCTTAACTTCAAGTAATTTTCACTCAATTTTAGATAAGCGCCATCCTCAGGTAGATTACGCCGCGGAGGGCTCGCATAGCGGCCGAGTGCACCGGTCTTGAAAACCGGCAGGTGAAAGCCTCGAGGGTTCAAATCCCTCGCCCTCCGCCATATTTTCTAAAGTTACTTAACCCACCGTTTTTAGGTGGATCTTGTGGCTGATTTCATAGCGCTCAAGCAAGACATCGCCTAGCGCGCTCAAAGCCATGAGAGGAGACTTCCCCTTAGAGATTTATGAGTAAGGAACTAAGGGAGTCGTGAACTATGTCGGGAGTTTTTTCACCGGGCCGCGCCAAGATCAAAGAGCGCACCCTTCGCACCGATAAATGGTGGCTAGAGCCAGCAATTACTTTCGGAGTTCTATTTTCATTCGTCATCTACGCAACTTTCCGCGCATTTGAAGGTGCTAATTACTATAAAGATCATTTGATCTCTCCTTTCTACTCACCTTGTTTATCTGAGGCATGCGTTCCTGAAGCAGTTTTTTTAGGCTTCAACCCAGTTAGTGCCGAAATATTTAACTTCGCACTTTCACCCGCGCTAATTATTTTGATTTTCCCACTTGGTTTCCGAATGACTTGTTATTACTACCGCAAGGCTTACTACCGTTCATTCTGGTTATCACCACCAGCATGTGCAGTTGCCGAACCACACACTAAATACACTGGCGAAACTCGCGCACCACTTATCTTGCAGAACGCACACCGTTGGTTCTTCTACGCCGGCTTAGTGTTCAACGTTTTCCTCACCTATGACGCAATTATTTCACTTAAGAGCGTCGAAGGTGAATGGGGACATTTAAGTGTTGGTTCCGTAGTTCTGATTCTTAGCTCAACTCTTTTGTGGTTCTACTCATTGTCTTGCCACACTTGCCGCCACACCATCGGTGGTCGCCTAAAGAATTTCTCAGCTCATCCTTTGCGTTACAAGCTCTGGACTCGCGTTTCAATTCTTAATCATTACCATCAACAATTTGCTTGGTATTCATTAGGAGCAGTTGCTTTTGCTGATATTTATGTTCGCCAAGTTGCAACTGGCGCCTGGACCAATTTCTACTTCTTCTAAAAGGGGCACGAGTAAATGACAAATATGGAACGTCATAACTACGACGTACTAATCATCGGCGCCGGTGGCGCTGGTTTACGTGCTGCCGTTGAAGCTCGCGAAGCAGGTTTACGCGTAGCAATCATCTGTAAATCACTATTCGGCAAGGCCCACACCGTTATGGCTGAAGGTGGCGCAGCTGCCTCAATGGGTAACGTCAACGATAAAGATAGTTGGATGGTTCACTTTCGCGACACAATGCGCGGCGGTAAGTTCCTAAATCATTACCGTATGGCTGAACTACACGCCAAAGAATCACCAGATCGTATTTGGGAACTTGAAACATGGGGCGCTCTCTTTGATCGCACCAAAGAAGGAAAGATTTCACAACGTAACTTCGGTGGACACGAATATCCACGTTTAGCTCACGTTGGCGACCGCACTGGTTTGGAATTAATTCGCACCATGCAGCAACGCATTGTTGCGTTACAACAAAAAGATGGTCGCGAAACTGGCGATATGGAAAGTCACATCAAAGTTTTTGCTGAATTAACTATCACTGACATTCTGAAAGAGAATGGCAAAATCTCGGGTGCTTATGGTTACTGGCGTGAAAGTGGAAACGAAGTGTTATTTGAAGCACCAGCAGTTGTAATTGCAACTGGCGGCGTTGGCAAAACTTTTAAAATTACTTCGAACTCTTGGGAAGGCACTGGCGATGGCCATGCCCTTGCTCTAAAAGCTGGCGCCAACTTAGTTGATATGGAATTCTTACAATTCCACCCAACTGGAATGGTTTGGCCACCATCTGTCCGCGGAATTTTAGTTACTGAATCTGTTCGTGGCGAAGGTGGCGTTTTAACTAACAACATTGGCGAGCGCTTTATGTTTAAGTACATCCCAGATGTATTCAAAAATATTTATGCCGATAACGAAGCTGAAGCAGATCGTTGGTATCTAGATCAAGATAACAACCGTCGCCCACCAGAGTTATTGCCTCGTGATGAAGTTGCCCGCGCAATCAACACTGAAGTTAAATCAGGTCGCGGCTCTGAACACGGCGGCGTATTCCTAGATGTTTCAAAGCGAATTCCAGCCGATGTAATTAAAAAGCGTCTGCCCTCTATGTGGCATCAGTTCTATGAGCTAGCTGGCGTAGATATCACCAAAGAGGCAATGGAAGTTGGCCCAACTTGTCACTATGTAATGGGTGGCGTTGAAGTAGAGCCAGATAACGCAGCAGCTGTTGGGGTTCCGGGGCTATTTGCCGCGGGCGAAGTTGCGGGCGGTATGCATGGTTCGAACCGCCTTGGCGGCAACTCACTTTCAGATCTTTTGGTATTTGGCCGTCGCGCCGGAATGGGCGCCGTTGAATATGTAAAGAACAATGGCGCTAATCCAGTTAGTGATGCCTCTGTTAAAACAGCAGCAGCTCGAATTGAAGCGCCATTCTCACGCGAAGGCGGCGAGAATTCATATTCATTACATGCTGAATTACAAGAAGTTACTCATAATTTAGTTGGCATTATCCGCACTGGCGCAGAAATTGAAGAAGCAATTGTAAAAATTGCCGACATTCGTAAGCGCAGTGCAAGCGTTTCAGTTTCAGGTGGTCGTAAATTTAACCCAGGCTTCCACTTAGCTTTCGACTTAGACAATATGTTGTTAGTTGCCGAAAGCACTGCAAAGTCAGCCCTGCGTCGCGAAGAATCTCGCGGTGGTCACACACGCGATGATTTCCCAGGCATGGATACAACTTGGCGTCAGGTCAACAACATTTCTTCATTTGATGGCAAGCAAGTAAATGTAAAAGCGCAACCTTTGCCACCAATGCCAAAAGAACTTTTTGACCTCTTTGATATTCATGAACTCGAGAAATACATGACACCCGAAGAAATTGCGAAAGGCGGTTCCAACTAATGACTCGCAAGCTTAATCTTCGTATCTGGCGAGGCGACGCAACAGATGGCGCACTACAAGATGTTGTTGTAGAAGCCAATGAAGGCGAAGTTGTTCTCGATGTAATCCACCGCGTGCAAGCTACTCAAATGGGCGACTTAGCTGTTCGTTGGAATTGCAAAGCTGGTAAATGCGGATCTTGCTCAATGGAGATTAACGGTAAACCACGTCTTGCTTGTATGACACAAGTTGCTTCGTATGGCGATGACGAAACCATTACCGTTACACCACTTCGTGCTTTCCCAGTAATTAAAGACCTCGTAACCGATGTCTCATTTAACTACCGAAAAGCAATGGAAATCCCGGCTTATGAGCACCCTAAAGAGCTTGCGCCAGGTGATGCACGCATGGAACAAATCGATGTTGAGCGTTCACAAGAGTTCCGCAAGTGCATCGAATGTTTCCTTTGCCAAGATACTTGCCACGTAATTCGCGATCACGAAGAAAACAAGAAGTCCTTTGCCGGACCTCGCTTCTTTATTCGTATTGCTGAATTAGATATGCACCCACTAGATATGTTGAAGAATCGCAAGCGCACTGCGCAAGAAGAGCACGGCCTTGGAATGTGTAACATTACAAAGTGCTGTACTGAAGTTTGCCCAGAGCACATCAAGATCACTGATAATGCAATTATTCCGATGAAGGAACGCGTTGTAGATATTAAGTACGATCCAGCACGCATGTTCGCAGGGCTGTTAAAGCGCGATAAGCGCGACT
>CANLAY010000002.1 GCA_947488635.1 Candidatus Nanopelagicaceae bacterium | reverse complement strand
CGCTACAACGCGCACACCGTGCTTATATTTTGGAAACTGGAAATATTGTTAAAGAAGCTAAAGCTTCTGATCTACTTAATGATCCAGCAGTACGCGAGGCCTACCTCGGTACTGGCGCTCACTAATAACTTTTAATCTTTACTTTTAAAGTTATTAGTCGCGCTTAGCTAAAATCAAACAGGTTATTCGCGCAGTACAAGTGCGCTCGCCTGCTTCATTTGTAATTACTATCTCCCAGACGCAGAGAGTTTTGCCTAAAGTAATCGCAGTTGCAACGCCGGTCACAATGCCTTCAGTTGCGGACTTGTGATGAGTGGCATTGATATCGATACCCACAACACTGCGTCCGGGACCGGCATGAATCAGCGAACCAACTGATCCTAAACTCTCGGCCAATACAACATTAGCGCCACCATGTAGTAAGCCCATTGGTTGGCGATTGCCAACAACGGGCATTGTGCCAACAAGTCGCTGCGGGGATGCCTCAGTTATTTCGATACCCATTTTGCTATCGAGTTCGCCAGTTCCTCGGGCACGGATAGCTGCTAAATAATCGAAAGATTCGTTCTGCGTCATAGTCGGTGAGTCTAACGCGATCAACCTAAGATGGGCGTATGACAAAGCGCCTTTTGCTAATTGATGGCCATTCAATGGCATATCGCGCCTTCTTCGCGCTACCGGCTGAGAACTTCACTACTGCCAGTGGCCAGCACACCAACGCAATCTATGGCTTTGCCACCATGCTGATTTCGTTGCTCAAAGAAGAGAAGCCCACACATATCGCAGTCGCCTTCGACGTTTCACGTAAGACTTTCCGCACTGAGATATTTCCAGAATACAAAGCTAATCGAGCTAAGACGCCAGATGAGTTTCGTTCGCAGATGTCTTATCTACATGAGCTAGTTGAATCATTCGGCATTACCCAATTCGAACGCGAAGGTTTTGAAGCCGATGACATTATTGCAACTATTGCCAAGCAAGCCGAAGCTGATGGTTTTGAAGTAGCAATCTGTACGGGAGACCGTGACAGTTTCCAACTAGTTAATGACAAGACCACTGTTCTCTATCCAAAGCGCGGGGTTAGTGAAATGGCACGCATGACACCGGCTGCCGTTAAAGAGAAGTACATGTTGACGCCAGCGCAATATCCAGATTTCGCAGCGCTGCGCGGAGATCCCAGTGATAACTTGCCATCTGTTCCAGGTGTTGGCGAGAAAACTGCTGCTAAGTGGATTATCGAATATGGATCGCTAAAAGAGTTACTGAATAAAGCTGATCAAGTGCCTGGCAAAGCTGGCGAATCGCTGCGTGCCAATCTCGACTCCATCGCAAAGAACCGCGAACTAACCCAGTTGATTCATGATGTGCCTATAGAACTTTCGCTTAATGATTTAGCTTGGCAACCGATTGAAGAGAGCAAGATTGCTCCGCTTTTTGCAACTCTAGAGTTTCGCACCCTGAAAGATCGCTTAGGGCCTTTACTAGATTCAAAGAGCGCCAAGAAAGTAGAAGAGCCGCTAGCGCTCTTTGAGATCGCCGAAGAAGTCACTCCGAAGGATGCGACCAAGAAGATCATGGCTGCAAAAAGTGAGATCGCTTTGACGGTTGAGATTAAAGATGGCGATGTAGTTAATTACTCGGTAGCACTAGCCGGTGGCGAAACCTTTACCGTTAATGGCAACCAATTTGGGCCATGGTTAGCCGATGCCTCGATACCGAAAATGATGCATGATGCCAAAGCGCTTGCTCGAGCTTATCCAGTCGCCGGATTGATTTTTGATACCGAAATTGCGGCCTACTTAGTTAATCCTGGCGTTCGAAATCAAGATATCGCTTCATTGCTTGAACGATGGGGAAGCGGGTCAACTGAAGTAAATGCAGCTGCTTTATTCACCCTACGTGATTCACTGCAAAAGGAACTTGATTCCCGATCGCTTACTAAGTTATTTGTTGAATTAGAGCTACCGATCGCTAATCTCTTGGCTCGCCTGGAAAACTCTGGCATCTGTGTTGATGAAAGAGAGTTGAATAAGTTAAAGGATTTCTTTGAAGGCGAGGTAGCTCACGAGAGTAAAGCCGCTCACGAGGCTGCTGGCCACGAGTTCAATGTGGCATCTCCAAAGCAACTACAAGTAGTTCTTTTCGATGAACTAAAGCTGCCTAAGACTAAGAAGATTAAAACGGGCTTTACGACAGATGCCGAATCCCTTGAATGGCTCTTTGAAAAAACTAAGCATCCGCTTTTGCAATCGCTACTTCGAATTCGCGAAACCAATAAGTTAAAGACAACTGTTGAAGGACTCTTAAACGAAATTGCCGAAGATGGTCGTATTCATACCCACTTCCAACAGACCGTTGCTGCAACCGGCCGTCTTTCATCTACTGGTCCAAATCTGCAGAACATTCCAGTTCGCACTGAAGAAGGTCGCAAGATTCGCGCCGCTTTCATTGCGGGCAAAGGTTTTGAAACATTGCTGACCGCTGACTACAGCCAAATTGAAATGCGCATCATGGCGCACCTTTCCCATGACGAGAACTTACTGGCTGCCTTTGAAAGTGGTGAAGATTTACATGCCACAGTGGCTGCTGAAGTATTTGGTGTGAAAGCTAAAGATGTTGATCCCGAAATGCGCCGACAGATTAAGGCCATGTCTTATGGCTTGGCATACGGACTCTCATCCTTTGGTCTATCTATGCAACTATCAATTTCACCACCCGAAGCAACTGACTTAATGGATCGCTACTTCCAGCGTTTTGGTGGCATTCGGGATTATTTAAAGAACGTTGTTGAAGAAGCACGCAAAGTTGGTTACACCGAGACCGTGATGGGCCGTCGACGCTACCTGCCTGACTTAACTCATGACAACCGCATGCGACGTGAGATAGCAGAGCGTGCAGCGCTTAATTCACCGATCCAAGGATCAGCCGCTGACATCATTAAACAAGCAATGCTCAATGTTGATGCCGCGATGATGAAGGCCAAATTGCAATCACGCATGCTGTTGCAGGTGCACGACGAATTGATCTTCGAAGTTGCAAAGGGCGAACTCGAGCAATTAACAGAGTTGGTTCGTAAAGAAATGGGTAGGGCATATCCGCTTAAAGCGCCACTTGATGTCAATGTGGGAGTGGGTAAGAGCTGGGATGAAGCAGCGCACTGATTAAGAGTGTGTTAGGTAATTCTCGCTCACGCTCAAACTTACCTAACAGCCCTTACTGCGCTTGTTTACACTAGACGGCAAGTCATCGAGCATTATCAAAGTCACTTTTATCAACCAGCATGAGTAATTCTGCAAAAAAAAAGTAACTTTCTGAACTCGAGTTCCTAGATTAGAGCACGTACACTTTATTTATGTTCAAAAGGTTGCTTCTTGTGTTTGCTTTGTTCACTAGTTTTTTGATCCCTTTAAATGCTGTTGCCGTTGAGGACTTTAGTTGTTTGAATTTCAAAGTGGTCAACAAGAATGGCCTCTGGTCTTTTTCGGAAGGTCCCTTGGTTACAAAAGCTGTAGTTACTTGGTCAATTCTTGATCCAGGAGATTGCATCACCAGCGCACCAAAAGGGTCTTTTAAAGGTTATTCTGGAATTTCTTGGCAAAGTCCAAATTACGTCAAAGGCTATTTTGACACAAATTGGACCAGTATGCGGAGTGGCGAAAACTATGTAATTGTTATGGATTTCGATATTCCAAATACATGGCTTAACGCTGTACGTAATACACCAGGGGCTTACTCTTCAGGAATTATGCGCTCGGGATACTTAACAGGTGCTTACCTTTGGGAATACGAACTGATTAAGAGAAAAGTTTCATCCAGTCAAACGCAGAGTGAATCTCTTGAGGCATATATTCAACCGGATTATATTTGGGCTTCAATACTTAGCAATAGACAAAAACTAGAACGAAGTGACTGTAACCCCGAAAAAAGTAGCGATAGCTACTTTGGTGTTCAAGCAAAATCAACTGTGAAAATCCTTTCATCAGGAGATAGGCCAAAGATCAGTATTGAACTTTCTGATCCTAGCAATTGTATTTTTCTAATTAATACACCCCCCATTGGTAAAGCTATTTCTGATAAATTCTTGAGTACCCCATTTTGGAATCAATCGGATTTGAATTATTGGAGCAATTTAGTAGGGCCTAGCTCGAGTTTGATTAGAGTTTCAGCCAATGAATTTGGAAAAAGTGATAAATATTTCAAATTTATATTTGATAAGGATGCCATGCCGCTAAATTCACAAGATTCGGTGGAACTATCTGAGAATGTAGTGAAAATAACTTCAGAAATTAATTTAACTGGCTTAGATAAAGCCTCAATTACTAGTCAAACTGAAGCTCAAATAGTTTTAGGCATTTATGCTAAATATGACTCAGTGTCTAGTTGCTCATCCGGGGGTTGGCGGGTTAATTGGACCACTCCAAACACCTATACGGTTCGATACAGCAGCGGAAGCTGCACTGCCTCTGGATTAGTTAATTCGTATCAAGTTATTTCAACAAAGGTGCCGCTGTTAGATCTATTAGAGAATAATGGAGTGGCGAATGCAAAAGCGAAGGCCGCTTCGGAATTGAAGGCGAAGCAAGACGCGGATCTTAAAGCAAAGCTAGAAGCAGAAGCGAAGGCCGCTGCTGAGCTAAAAGCTAAGCTAGAGGCAGAAGCCAAAGCTGCCGCTGAACTAAAAGCTAAGCAAGAGGCAGAAGCCAAAGCCGCTGCTGAACTTATAGCCCAGCAAGACGCGGAAGCTGCGAGGATTCTGGCTGAAGCTAAAGCAGCAGCCGCAAAAAAGAAGACGACAATCACTTGTGTCAAAGGCAAGCTAATAAAGAAAGTAACTGCTGTTAAGCCAGTATGTCCAAAGGGTTACAAGAAGAAGTAACTTGCTGACTAATTATCAAAAGTAACTACTTAGTAGTCGGCGAGTTACTTTCCATTGCCAGTAAATCTTCTTCTTCGGTTGGAATTCGATCAGCTGCAATCAACCTTGGCTTGCCAATCAGCAAGAAGATGTAGCCGAGTCCGATACATACTGAAGTAATCGAAAGTGTAATTTGTGCACCTATTGTTTCGCAGAGCCAACCACCAATTGCAGCTCCTAGCGACATGATCGTGCCTTCAACGGTCCAGAGCAAACCCATGTAAGAAGTTGCTGAACCTTTTGGACGAACAGCTTCCATGACTTCCCAATAGAAAACTTGAATTGCACCGCCAACAAAACCTAAGAACGCCCCACCGATTACCATTGACCAGCCTGGATAGGTAAATGCCATGGGTAGCGAAACTAAAAACCAAATTACATAAGTCTTACGTAGTGCTGATAGCGATGAAGTGCGCTTAGAAAGAGTGCCGGCAATTAAGCCACCTGCGATACTGGCAATTCCCATTGCTGCAAAAACCCAAGCAGTTCGGTTAGGGACTTTTTCCAGTGTGGCAAAAGCTGGGACTGCAACATCAAAGATGCCCCAACCAAAACCGATGAACGAGCCTTCCAGCATTAAAAGTCGCAGAGCTGGATTACGCCAGAGTGCTTGCTGACCTTTATCTTTTATTTCCGGTTTCCAGTTACGCGAAACTTGCGAAACCATAATTGCGGTTCCGCCAACGAACATCAACCCTGAAGCAACAGCCAGCGCACTTCCAGGATGAGCAGACAAGGCAAGCGTCGTAGCAACTACCGGGCCAATTACGCCAGCGGTATTCATCATCGAGGTGTCGATTGCATATGCGGTACGGAGTTGGGTGCCAGAGACAATTGATTTCCAAAGTGGGCGAACTGAAAGATTTATTGGGGGAGCGCTAACTCCCATAATTGCTGCCATGACCAGCAAGACGGTTTTCGATTCTGACATATTTACTACCAAGATCATGGCGGCATAACTTGGGACAAAGACACGAAGCGGCCAGCTCTGACCGTATTTATCAATCAAGTACCCGCGGTAGCCAGCGGTAAGGGAACCGCCAATTGAATTCAAGCCGATCGCCAAACCTGCAAATGCAACCGAGCCAGTTTCGCGTTGCACCTTAAAGAAGATTCCGAGGCCGACCATGCCATACGCCAAGCGGGCCGGAAATGAGGCCAGCACTAAAGTCCAAGTGTGTTGGAGGGCGAATACTTCTCTATAGCTCGACATTACATAAGCGATCCTATCTATCCGTACGTACTACTTATGCGTAATTTGCTCTCAAAATAGGCGAATTGACCCCATCTAGGCCGCACCCGTACCCTTGCCTTTCGGTCAACCGGACCGACTCGAACTACTACTCATCTGTCCCTACGGAGCAACTTGATTACCTCATCAACAAAAGCAGCATCACCAGTAATTGCAGTAAATGACATCGGATCAGCCGCTGATTTCCTAGCCGCTATCGAAGGCACAATTAGAAATTTCAATGACGGCGACTTAGTTACCGGAACCATCGTTCAAGTAGATCGCGACGAAGTACTTGTTGATATCGGATACAAGACTGAAGGCGTAATTCCAGCCCGCGAACTTTCCATCCGCCACGACCTAGATCCATCAGAGATCGTAAAAGTTGGCGAAAGAGTAGAAGCATTGGTTTTGCAGAAGGAAGATAAAGAAGGCCGCACAATTCTTTCTAAGAAGCGCGCACAATACGAGCGCGCATGGGGAGATATTGAAGGCAAGAAAGAGCGCGACGAAGTTGTCATCGGTACCGTTATTGAAGTTGTTAAGGGTGGCTTGATCGTTGATATCGGTCTACGCGGCTTCTTGCCAGCATCGCTAGTTGAAATGCGTCGCGTGCGCGATCTAACTCCTTACATTGGTAAGGAAGTTGAATGCCGCATTATCGAACTTGATAAAAACCGTAACAACGTTGTTCTTTCACGTCGCGCATACCTAGAGCAGACTCAATCAGAATCACGCACAACATTCCTTAACCAGCTACAAAAGGGTCAAGTACGCGATGGTGTTGTTTCATCAATCGTTAACTTCGGTGCTTTCGTAGATCTTGGTGGCGTAGATGGTCTAGTTCACGTTTCAGAGCTTTCTTGGAAGCACATCGATCATCCTTCAGAGGTTGTTGAAGTTGGCGATGAAGTAACTGTTGAGGTTCTAGAAGTTGATTTCGAGCGCGAGCGCGTTTCGCTTTCACTTAA
Source organism: Candidatus Nanopelagicaceae bacterium (assembly GCA_947488635.1). Lineage (GTDB taxonomy): Bacteria > Actinomycetota > Actinomycetes > Nanopelagicales > Nanopelagicaceae > Planktophila. The sequence continues at coordinate 10,538 of CANLAY010000002.1, read as the reverse complement.
GGCAACTCAAGAAGATCCATGGCAAGCATTTGCTCGCACTCACACAATCGCACAGGTTGTTCCGGGTGTTGTTACTAAGTTGGTTCCATTTGGTGCATTTATCCGTGTACACGAAGGAATCGAAGGCCTAGTTCACATCTCAGAGCTAGCAGAGCGCCACGTTGAAATCCCTGAGCAAGTAGTTCAAGTTGATGACGAACTATTTGTAAAGATTATCGATATCGACCTAGAGCGTCGTCGTATCTCACTTTCATTGAAGCAAGCTAATGAAGGACATGAAGTTGAAATCGAAGCATTCGATCCAACTCAATACGGAATGGCTGCTCGCTACGATGCTGAAGGAAACTTCATCTATCCAGAAGGTTTCGATGCGGATACTCAAGAGTGGAAGCCAGGCCATGAGACACAGCGCGTTGAGTGGGAAGCACAATACGCTCTTGCACAAGAGCGTTTCCTAGCTCACAAGAAGCAGAAGTCAGAGGCAAAGGCAGCAGATGCTGCAGCCGAGCCAGCAGCTGACGCTTCATCTGATTCTGCAACTTCATACACTTCAGAGACACCGTCAGCTGAAGTAACAACTGAGTCTGCTGAATAACTTAGCTTCTAGTTAGCAGTTAGTAATCTCGATGTTAATCGTGGCCCTAACTGGTGGAATTGGCTCTGGGAAATCCCATGTGGCCAAGTATTTCCATCAGTTCGGGTCTTACGTTTTTGATGCTGACCAATTAGCTCGTGTTGCAATTGAGCGCGGCAGTAAAGGTTTTGACGAAGTAGTTACAACCTTTGGCGATCAGATTCTTAAAGATGGCGATATAGATCGACGCAAGTTGGGTGAGATCATTTTTAGTGATCCAAGCGCCAAGGCGAAGTTGGAAGCGATCGTGCATCCTGAGGTGCAGCGGTTATTTGAGGAAGCCAAGAAATCACTGCCAATGGATGCGATCGTGATTTATGAGATTCCATTGTTAGCTGAATCAAACTCTCGCAGCCGCTTTGATTATGCAATCACCGTTGAGTCTGATGTTGAGACTCGAACCAAGCGTTTGAAAGAGCGGGGGCTAGCTAGCCATGAAATAGTTGGCCGTATGGCAGCCCAAGCATCACGCGAAGATCGAGTTTCTCACTGCGATTTAGTAATTGAAAATAATGGTGATGAGGACGCACTTTTGCGCCAAGTAGAAGAGATTTGGCAGAGCGTACTTCTGCCACTAGCTAAGAACCATAGTAAATAAATGCGTCCGGTCAGCGACCTGCAGCGCAAAGTAAGCCCCTTTCAAGTAATTAGCGACTATGTGCCTGCGGGCGATCAGCCAGTTGCGATCGAGGAAATTGCCCGCCGCATCAATAATGGGGTTCAGGATGTAGTTCTACTGGGCGCAACTGGTACCGGTAAGTCAGCTACAACTGCTTGGCTAATTGAGAAGTTACAGCGACCAACTTTGGTTTTAGCGCCAAACAAACTTCTGGCGGCTCAGTTAGCTAATGAATTCAAAGAATTGCTACCGAATAATGCCGTTGAATACTTCGTTTCATATTACGACTACTACCAACCAGAAGCTTATGTGCCCCAAACCGATACTTTTATTGAAAAAGACTCCAGCGTTAACGATGAAGTAGAGCGGTTGCGTCACTCGGCAACTAACTCGCTACTTACTAGGCGCGATGTAATTGTGGTCGCCACAGTGTCTTGTATTTATGGTTTGGGTACGCCGCAGGAATATGTCGATCGCATGATCCAGCTAAAAGTGGGCGACGAAATAGATCGCAATACATTGCTGCGTCGCTTTGTAGATGTTCAATACAAGCGCAATGACATGGCCTTTGAACGTGGCACTTTCCGTGTCCGCGGTGACACCATCGAAATTATTCCAATGTATGAAGAGTTGGCTCTGCGCATTGAAATGTTTGGTGATGAAATTGAACGAATCACAACACTGCATCCGTTAACTGGCGAGATTATTCGCGAAGAAACTGAAATGTATGTATTTCCAGCAACTCACTATGCTGCTGGCCCAGAGACCATTAAACGAGCGATCGCCGATATTGAGGCAGAGTTGGCTGTTCAGTTAGAAGTTTTTGAGCGCCAAGGCAAATTACTTGAAGCTCAGCGTTTGCGCATGCGTACAACTTTTGATCTTGAAATGATGGCGCAACTGGGCTTTTGCTCCGGTATCGAGAACTATTCCCGACATCTTGATGGTCGCACTACCGGTTCTGCGCCACACTGTTTACTCGATTATTTCCCGGAAGATTTCTTACTCGTAATCGATGAAAGCCATGTAACTGTGCCGCAGATTGGTGCGATGTTTGAAGGCGATGCCTCACGTAAGCGAACCCTGGTTGAACATGGTTTCCGTCTGCCAAGTGCCCTTGATAACCGCCCGCTTCGCTGGAATGAATTCCTAGAACGAGTTGGCCAGAAGGTATTTCTCTCGGCAACACCTGGGCCATATGAGCTAACTAAAGTTGAAAACGATGTGGTTGAACAAGTTATTCGCCCAACCGGTTTAGTAGATCCACAAATCATCATCAAACCAATCAAGGGTCAGATTGATGACTTATTACTTGAGATAAATAAACGAGCAGAGCTAAATGAACGAGTTCTGGTAACTACGTTGACAAAGAAGATGTCCGAAGATTTAACGGATTATTTGCAGGGCAGGGGAGTGCGGGTCCGCTACTTACATAGCGAAGTAGATACCTTGCGACGCGTTGAGCTGCTACGTGAACTGCGAAATGGTGAATACGATGTATTAATCGGTATTAACCTGCTGCGCGAAGGTCTTGATCTGCCTGAGGTATCACTCGTTGCGATTCTAGATGCTGACAAAGAAGGCTTCTTGCGTTCGGCAACATCGCTAATTCAAACAATCGGCCGAGCTGCTCGAAATGTTTCAGGTGAAGTTCATATGTATGCGGACAACATTACTAAATCTATGGCTAAAGCAATCGATGAAACTAATCGACGTCGGGCTAAGCAAGTTGCCTATAACCTCGAACGAGGTGTTGATCCGCAACCGCTGCGTAAGAAGATCTCTGACATTACAGACCTGATTAATAAAGAGGGCGAAGATAGTGATCAGTTATTGGCTTCGGGCAAGAAATCTAAATCAGGTATTCCGGCCATTGGCTTCCATACCAAGTCCATTCTTTCTATGCCGCGACAAGAGTTAATGGGCTTGATAGAGTCGCTCACCGATCAGATGCGCAGCGCCGCAGCGGATCTACATTTTGAACTTGCTGCGCGTTTGCGTGATGAGCTCAAAGAGCTAAAGCGCGAGCTACGAAATATGGAAGAAGCGGGTCATTAATCGATGAGCATTGATAAGTTAGTAGTTCGCGGTGCCCGCGAACATAACCTTAAAGATGTCTCGATTGATCTACCCCGTAACTCGCTAGTTGTATTTACCGGTCTCTCTGGTTCTGGAAAATCATCTCTTGCCTTTGACACCATTTTTGCCGAGGGTCAACGGCGTTATGTTGAATCCCTTTCCGCCTATGCCCGACAATTCTTAGGGCAGATGGATAAACCAGATGTTGATTTCATTGAAGGGTTGTCGCCAGCAGTTTCAATTGATCAAAAATCAACTAACCGAAACCCACGTTCAACCGTGGGCACAATTACTGAGGTTTATGACTACTTAAGACTTTTATTTGCCCGTGCCGGCCGTCCGCATTGCCCAAAGTGTGGCGAAGAAGTAACTAGACAGTCACCGCAAGCAATCGTTGATCAGATTTTAACTATGCCGGCTACAACTAAGTTCCAGGTTTTGGCACCGGTTGTGCGTGCCCGTAAAGGCGAATTCTTAGATTTGTTCCAAGACTTAATGAGTCAAGGTTATTCCCGTGCCCGCATCGATGGCGAAGTCGTTGCGCTCTCTGATGCGCCAAAGTTAAAGAAGCAAGAGAAGCACACCATTGAAGTAGTAATCGATCGACTTACAGCAAAAGCTGAATCGAAATCACGCCTAACAGATTCAATCGAAACCGCTTTACGTTTAGCGCAGGGAATCGTCATTCTTGATTTTGTAGATGCAAAAGGCGGAGATAAAGAACGTATCTTTAGCGAGCACTTAGCTTGTCACGATTGCAGCCTTTCTTTTGAAGAACTAGAACCAAGATCTTTCTCGTTTAACTCACCTTTTGGCGCCTGTCCAGACTGTTCGGGTATCGGTACCAAACTCGAAGTAGATATTGATTTAGTTATCCCAGATGATTCGATCAGCATCTCTGAGGGTGCTATTGCACCTTGGTCATCGGGTCATGTTAATGAATACTTTATGCATTTACTCGAAGGGCTATCTGAAGAAGTGGCTTTCAAGTTTGATGTGCCCTGGAAAAAGATTTCCGAGAAAGCGCGTAATGCGATTTTAAATAGCCATGAACATAAAGTGCATGTTAAATACAAGAATCGCTATGGCCGCACCCGTAACTACTCAACTGGCTTCGAAGGGGTTATTCCATTCTTACAGCGTAAGCATTCTGAAACAGATAGTGAATTTAGCCGTGAGCGTTACGAGTCATATATGCGCGAAGTCCCATGTGGCACTTGCGATGGCGCTCGGTTAAAGCCGGAAGTTTTGGCGGTAACGATTGGCGAGAAAAATATTGCTGAGATTTGTGAATTATCGATCAATGATTGTGCTGAGTTCCTAAAGCAGATTGAACTAAATAAGCGCGAAGCCCAGATTGCCGAACGCGTAATGAAGGAAGTTAATGCACGGTTAGGCTTCTTGCTAGATGTTGGCCTGGACTACTTATCCCTTGCCCGCCCTGCAGCGACGCTTTCCGGCGGTGAGGCACAACGCATTCGCTTAGCAACTCAGATTGGCTCTGGTCTTGTGGGAGTTCTCTATGTATTAGACGAACCATCAATTGGTTTGCACCAGCGCGATAATGTGCGCTTAATTGAGACTCTAACTCGACTGCGCGATCTGGGAAATACTTTGATTGTGGTTGAGCACGATGAAGAAACTATTCGCGCAGCTGACTGGGTGGTAGATATTGGTCCCGGTGCTGGCGAACACGGCGGACACATTGTAGTTTCCGGAAGCTATCAAGAGTTAATCGACTCACCAGATTCAATTACCGGTGCTTATTTATCTGGCCGTAAAGCGATTGAGATTCCCACTACTCGCAGGCCGGTAGATCCAAAACGCAAGCTAACTATTAAGGGCGCTAAAGAGAATAACTTGCAGGATATTGAAGTCAGTGTGCCACTTGGGGTATTTGTCTCTGTTACCGGCGTGAGCGGTTCTGGAAAATCTACGCTAATTAATGACATTCTTTATTCAACGCTAGCGAATAAGTTAAATGGTGCTCGCATTGTGCCGGGTCGTCACCGCACAATCACCGGCATCGATCTGCTAGATAAAGTTGTACACGTTGATCAATCACCGATTGGTCGTACCCCACGATCAAACCCGGCTACATATACCGGTGTCTTCGACAAAGTTCGCGCGCTCTTTGCCGAAACAACTGAAGCCAAGGTCCGTGGATATCAACAAGGACGATTTAGCTTTAACGTTAAAGGTGGGCGCTGCGAGAATTGTTCGGGCGATGGAACGATTACCATCGAGATGAACTTTTTACCTGATGTTTATGTGCCGTGCGAGATCTGTCATGGTGCGCGCTATAACCGCGAGACCCTTGAAGTTCATTACAAGGGTAAATCGATCTCGGAAGTATTAGATATGCCGATCGAAGTAGCTCACGCTTTCTTTGAATCAGTTCCTACAATCGCGCGATACTTAAAGACGTTGTGTGATGTTGGTTTGGGTTATGTGCGCCTAGGTCAATCTGCGCCAACGCTGTCAGGTGGCGAGGCGCAGCGGGTTAAGTTGGCAACAGAGCTACAGCGTCGCTCAACTGGTCGCACCATCTATGTTCTAGATGAACCAACTACTGGTCTGCACTTTGAAGATGTAAATAAGTTATTGGGCGTGCTTAACCGACTAGTTGATACCGGCAATACCGTCGTGGTAATTGAACATAACCTTGATGTCATTAAATCTTCGGACTGGGTTATTGATATGGGTCCTGAGGGTGGATTTCGCGGTGGCACTCTCGTTGCGGAAGGAACGCCAGAAGAAGTGGCTAAGAATAAGGCTAGTTATACCGGCACCTTCCTGGCCGCAGTATTGGCGAATAATCGAAAAGCTAAGCAGAAGAAATAACTGCAATGGCAGATCCACAGAGTTATCGGCCGAGCAATATTCCCGAGCATCCTGGTGTCTACCGGTTCTTTAATAAGGCCGACAAAGTTATTTATGTTGGTAAAGCCAAGAATCTTAAGAACCGACTAAGTAATTACTTTCAAGCAAATTTAGCCACTAAAACCAATCGTATGGTGCATGAGGCTGTGCGAGTTGACTGGACGATTGTTAGCACTGAACTTGAAGCGCTGGCTTTGGAATTTAGCTGGATTAAGCAATATCAGCCGAAATACAACGTGCAGTTCAAGGATGACAAGTCCTACCCGTACTTAGCCATTTCGCTTAATGATGAATATCCCATGATCTTTATAACCCGTAAAGATAAGCGACCAGGTTTGAAGTATTTTGGCCCTTATACAAATGCTTGGGCGCTACGTAATACCTTCGAAGTTTTACTGAAAGTTTTCCCAGTTAGATCTTGTTCCTCTGCAAACTTTAATCGGGCCCAACGAAGTAAACGTCAATGCTTACTGGGGGACATTGGCAAATGTGCCGCCCCTTGTGTGGGTTGGATTTCCAAAGAAGATCACCAAGCTTTGGCCCAAAAGCTTAATGATTTTATGGAATCAGGTATGGAAAATCTTCTGCCTGCGCTGCACGAAGAGATGCAACTTGCATCAACGAACGAAGAGTTTGAACGTGCAGCTCGCTTAAGAGATCAAATTGAGTCCTTTGAAAAAGCCCAAAGATCTACCCAGGGCAATTTCTCAGATGACCTAGATGGCGATTTCATTGCGCTATATCAAGATGGTTTTCATTCCGCAGGTTCCATTTTCTCGATGCAGCGAGGTTCAATTAAAGGATCTCGCTCGTGGATTGTCGATCAGGAAATGGCGCTGGAAGGAGAAGATGTGTTTGCCTCACTTCTCTTCTCAATCTATGGAAATGGGTCAATCTCCATCCCGCGCAATGTTTATCTAAACGCACAACCTGAGAATCTGTCTGAACTAGAGCAATGGCTCAGTGGTATTAGTGGGTCAAAGGTCGAGGTAAAAGTGCCACAACGCGGCGATAAGGTCGAACTGCTAGATACGGTTAAACGAAATGCTCAATATTCACTGATTCAATATGTGAGCAAGCGAGCAACCGATGCTGCGGTATCTGGCAAAGCTCTCACTCAAATTGAAGAGATGTTGGGTCTGACGCGCACGCCACTTCGAATTGAATGTTTCGACATCTCAAATATTTCGGGTACTTCAGTTGTTGCATCTATGGTGGTATTTGAAGACGGTATGCCGAAAAAATCTGAGTATCGAAGATTCATAATCGACACAAGTGAAGGCTGGGATGACACCCGAGCGATGCACCAAGTAATCACTCGTCGGCTAAAGCGAATGCTTGATGATCGAAGCGTTGACTTAGCAGAAGTTTCTGAAACTGGCGGGCGCATTAGTAAGTTTGCTTATCCGCCAGCACTCATTGTGGTCGATGGTGGCAAGCCACAGGTGAGCGCTGCACAACGAGCACTGGGTGAATTAGGAATAACTGATATCGCACTTTGTGGTTTGGCAAAGCGGTTAGAAGAAGTTTGGCTCCCTAATAATGCAGACCCGCTAATTTTTCCACGCAACAGCGAAGGACTCTATTTGCTGCAGCGCATCCGCGACGAAGCCCATAGATTTGCTATCACCTTCCACCGCTCTAGACGCTCTAAAGTCATGTTGGAATCTCTGCTGGATGAAATTCCAGGCCTTGGCAGTGCGCGACGCACAGCACTGCTTGACCGCTTCGGCTCAGTTTCGGCAATCCGAAAAGCACCAGTTAGTGAGCTAGCTACAACGCCTGGAATAGGCGAAAAATTGGCTGAAACTATTGCCCAGTCGCTGGCTCAGATAGGCAAGAGCGAGGCAGTAAATATGACTACTGGCGAAATTACTGGTGCTTGACAAGGCAGGCAGGATAGAAGCATGAAGCGCAACGAGCTATTGATTTTGACTGGCATGTCAGGTGCTGGTCGATCTACCGTTGCCCATTCCCTGGAAGATCTGGGCTGGTATGTGGTCGATAACTTGCCACCTTCATTGCTGCCTGCATTAGCCAAGCAGTCAAGTGATGGTGAGCTACCAGCTTTAGCAGTAGTGGTCGATGTGCGCGGTGGAAAATTCTTTGATGATTTAAATGCTGCTTTAGCGAATTTGAAGAACACTGGAGTCCAGTTCCGGTTACTTTTTCTAGATGCCTCAGATCAATCGCTAGTCGCTCGATTTGAAAGTACTCGTCGTCCGCATCCGCTACAGGGTGGTGATCGCATCTCTGATGGAATTGATCGCGAACGGGCAAAGTTGCACGAACTTCGTGAAAGCGCCGATGTAGTGATTGATACGTCAAACTTAAATGTTCATCAACTAGCAAAACGCACAAGCGAGATTTTTGCCGAAGGAATGATCGAAGGCGTTCGTCTAAATATCTTGAGTTTTGGTTATAAGTATGGAATTCCAGTCGATGCTGATTTAGTTCTAGATTGCCGATTCATTCCTAATCCACATTGGGTGCCGGAGTTGCGTCCATTAACTGGGCTAGATAAAGCAGTCAGTGATCGAGTTTTTTCAAATGAAGGTGTTACAGAATTTGTAGGGAATTACGTCAAGTTAATTAGAGATATGTTGCCTGGCTTTATTCGCGAAGGTAAGAAATATTTAACGGTCGCTATCGGTTGCACTGGCGGCAAGCATCGCAGCGTTGCTATCTCAACTGAGATGGCAAAGCAATTAGGTCAAACGGGTTCAGAGTTAGCAATATTGGCACACGCAGTACATCGAGATCTCGGCCGCGAATGAGTTCAGCTCGCGTTGTTGCACTAGGCGGCGGACATGGCCTGGCGGCAACTCTTACTTCGCTGCGCGCCATCACGGATCAAATCACCGCGATAGTTACGGTTGCCGATAATGGTGGCTCAAGTGGTCGATTGCGCCAAGAATTTCCAATTTTTCCGCCCGGTGATCTACGTATGGCACTTGCTGCGTTATGCGCCGATGATGAATGGGGTCGTAGTTGGGCCGAGATCATGCAATACCGCTTTACTAGCGAAGGTCCACTCGATGGTCATGCCGTCGGAAATCTTTTACTAGCAGCACTCTGGGATCGAGATGAAGATCCAGTAGCAGGTTTAGATCGCGTTGGAGCTTTATTAAAAGTAGTTGGACGAGTATTACCAATGGCTGCAGTGCCACTTGATATCGAAGCAACATTTACTTCATCGATTGGACGAATTAATGTGCGCGGCCAAGCTGAAGTTGCAACTGCCAAAGGAAAACTAGAATCGTTACGATTACTTCCAGAAAATCCAGCGGCACGTAGCGAAGCACTTGCTGCAATAAGTAACGCTGAAGTAATCACGATGGGTCCTGGTTCCTGGATTTCAAGTGTGCTGCCACATTTGATGGTGCCAGCACAACGCGAAGCGATAATTAATTCAAAGGCGATTAAAGTTGTGCTCTTAAATCTAGATGCCAATGTGCTGACTAGTGGCGATGAATACGCTGGCTATTCGGCTGAAGATCATCTGCACTTATTTCATAAATATGCTCCTGAACTAAAAGTCGACTATGTGATTGCTGACTCAGGTGTTGTAACCGATCGTTCATCTTTGGAAAAAATCGTGCAATCACTCGGTGGCTCGCTAATTTCGGCTGATTTATCGATGGGTCCAGGCAGTTCTGCCCATGATGTCCGAAAATTGACCCCAGTTTTGGCACACATCATCGAGCAAAGACTGGTTGGATAACGCCATGGCAATGACCGCATCGGTGAAGGATGAACTCACCAGACTCTCAATTACCAAGCCTTGCTGCCGCAAAGCAGAGGTTTCTTCGCTCCTACGTTTCGCAGGTGGCCTGCATATCGCCGCCGGCAAGATTGTGGTTGAAGTTGAATTAGACACTGCCCAAAGTGCCCGTCGCTTACGCAAAGATATTGCTGATATTTACGGGCATGAATCAGATCTTGCAGTGCTTTCATCCAGCGGTATTCGCAAAGGTTCTCGTTACGTAGTTCGGGTTAACTCCGATGGTGATGCACTTGCTCGCCAAACTGGTTTAGTTGATGCCAATGGTCGCCCAGTTCGCGGTCTGCCACCACAAGTTGTTTCAGCTGCAATCTGCGATGCTGAAGCAGCTTGGCGTGGCGCGTTCATCGCGCACGGTTCGCTAACTGAACCAGGTCGCTCATCTTCGTTAGAAATTACTTGCCCAGGACCTGAAGCAGCTCTTGCTCTGGTGGGTGCTGCGCGTCGATTAGGCATCGTGGCAAAAGCGCGCGAAGTGCGCGGGGTTGATCGGGTAGTGATTCGCGATGGCGATGCCATTGGAGTTTTACTAACTCGCT
>CANLAY010000001.1 GCA_947488635.1 Candidatus Nanopelagicaceae bacterium | reverse complement strand
CCACGTTCTAACGCACTATGAACATCTTCATCAGATTCAACTGGTGCGAATTTTCCACTCATGACCTCTACTTGCAGCTCCTTTAAGGCGCTGCGAAGTTTTAAAACAGTTTCAGCCGGTAGTAGCCTTGAACTTTCAAGCACTGATAAGTGAGCAAGGGATGAACGCAGATCGTATGGCGCTAGCCGCCAATCAAATTGCACGCTGCGAGACAAGGCAAAAAGGGCATCGCTAGGGCCATCGGCAAATCGCCCGCCCCACAAAGCTCCACCGTTTTGGGTAGCTCCGGTGCTCATCACTTACCTCCGCTTTTTGAGTTGGCTAATCCTAAGATCTTCTTAGCTAATGAGCTGCCACCGTTAGCAGTGTCGGACACAACGATAACTGTGTCATCTCCAGCCACAGTTCCAATCGCACTTGCTAATTTTCCAGATTGTGACAGTCCATCAATAGCACTAGCCAACATCTGGGCCGCCGCAATTGGGGTTCTAATGACCACCAGATTTCCACTCGCTGTTGCCGTTAAAACTAGTTCACTAGGGAAAGAATTTTTAGTCGAGATTGGTTGTGAGTCAGTTAGGGCATAAACCATTTCACCATCGCTATTTCTAACCCGAATAGCACCAATATCTTCCAGGTCTCGACTTGCAGTTCCTTGCGTAACGATGATTCCTTGTCTCTTGAGTGCTTTAACTAAATCACTTTGCGAGGCAATCTTTCCAGTGCTAATCAACCTCGCAACAGCCGTCTTTCTAGCGTTAGCATTATTCGCGTTCATGCATGCACCAAAGTTCCGCCACTACCTGCAAGTGCCAGTAATAAGTTCTCAGCACTATTTCCATCAATAATCCGAACTGCGGTGGCACCAGCGGCAATGGCAGCAAGGCAAGCGGCCACCTTTGGGGCCATGCCACCTTTGAAATCATTTTTCATGACAGCTAGATCAGATGCTGATATTTCAGTGATGATTGAAGTTGGATCCGGGAAATTACGGTAAATGCCAGCGACGTCAGTTAAGACGATTAGAGATTCAGCGTTTAGCCCGCCAGCAATAGCAGCCGCTGCTAAATCAGCGTTTACGTTTAACCCGTTATCGGCACCAATCTCATTTGCAAGTGGTGAAATCACTGGCGTGAATTTCTCTTCTAGCAAAGATTCGATCAACTCAGTATCGACGTTGGTAACTTCACCAACCAAGCCCAGTTCAGTCGGCGTTCCGTCCACAATCTTGGTCATTCGAATTCCTTGCAACGTATTCCCATCACGACCAGAAATGCCAGCGGCATTCACGCCCGATTTACGTAAATTAGAAACTACGCTGGCACAAACTTCTCCTGCCAGAACACTTTGCACGATTTCAAAGATTTCAGGGGTAGTCACCCGAAAGCCACCAATACTCTCACTTTGGATACCAGCAGACATAAGGGCTGCATCAATTTGAGGTCCGCCGCCATGGACAATTACCAACTCAATTCCCTGAGAAATTGCCGCCGCAATCGCGTGGGCAAATGCCCCGCTTTCATCTTTCATGGCGTGACCACCATATTTAATGACGATCAAACGCCTAGCCCTGACGTTTCTAGACCAGCGTTTTCTGGCAACCCACAAATCAAGTTCGCATTTTGAATTGCTTGACCTGCGGCACCTTTTCCTAAATTATCGATCGCTGCAGAAATAATCAGACGATTGGTATGAGCATCGACTGCCACTTGCAATTGAACATGATTACTACCAATTACCGAATTCGTCTTAGGCATCTGTCCGATCGGCAAAACGGTAACAAACTCATCCGCCGCATAAGCTTTGGTATATAGCGCATGCATTGTCTCGGTTGTTGCACTTGCAGTTAATTTCGCAGTAACTGTACTTAATATCCCACGGGGCATCGGAGCCAAGATTGGCGTAAAAGAAATCTTTACTTCACTGCCCACAATATGTGAAAGCGCTTCTTCTACCTCAGGAGTGTGTTGATGTACTCCCCCGAATTTATACGATGAAAGCGAACCCATTACTTCGCTACCTAGCAAATTTACTTTTGCGCTTCGGCCCGCACCTGTCGTGCCCGAGGCTGCGACCACAACTATGTCCTGAATATCAATTAGTGCTAGTGCTGGCGCAATTGCTAAAGAAATAGAAGTTGCGTAACACCCTGGGTTAGCCACCCGAGTAGATTTTGTAATTATTGCGCGGTTGCCTGGTAGTTCTGGTAAGCCATAAGTCCAGGTGCCAGCATGCGTGCCGCCGTAGTACTGCGCCCATTTTTCAGCACTGGTAAGTCTGAAGTCGGCTCCTAGATCAACGACTTTAAGGTTTGGATTTAGCTGCGCAATCAGCGCTGCTGATTCACCATGTGGCAGAGCAAGAAAAACGAGGTCGCAAGCATTTACTTTGGCTAGATCAAAGGCCTCAAACCGACGATCCCCCAGCTTGGCTAACTGTGGCGCTACTGAGGTAATTAGTTCACCAGCATTTGAATGCGCTGTAATCACAGTTGGTTCAAAATTTGGATGGTCTAACAGAAGTCTAAGCAGCTCAGTTCCGGCATAGCCACTCGCGCCAACGATTGCTGTTTTCATAGGAATAATTATGCAGGTTTATGCATAATTATGCAAATCTAAGACCGAACTGTAGCCCCATAAAGTTTGGCGGCATTTGCCACAGCCGCCTCTCTAGCGGCAGTGATTTCCTCGCCCGTAAGCGTGCGATCAGGGGCTCGGAATGAGAGCGTGAAGGCCAACGAAATCTTGCCGTCGCCGATCTTGTCGTAACGATCAAAAAGCACGATCGATTCGAGCAGATCCCCTGCCCCATCAACTAGAGATTGCTGAAGCGCTGCTGCCGAAACTTCGGAAGACACGACAAGTGCCACATCTTGAACCGCAATTGGCATCGAACCAATAATCGCAGCTTTCACCGTGTTGCTCGCAGGAAGTGCGTCAAGATTAATCACGAGAGCGCATGAACGTGAGGGCAAACCGAATTCAGAGCAAACGCGTGGATGAAGTTCGCCGGCATGTGCCACCGCTTTGCCATCTACTAATAGTTCAGCACAGCGCCCTGGATGCCAAGGTGCGAAATCTGATCGCTCAACGGTGTATTGCAATCCGCATAGATCCAAAACAGTTTGTGCTTCGGCAATCGCATCAGCCCACTCATAAGCACGAGCTTTCATCCGCCAGTTATCACTAGTTGTTTTACCAACGAAGATGGCGCCTAAGTGAATTGGTTGTGGTGGAACGCTGTCGAAAATTGCTTTAATCGTTGCCGCATCTGGCTTTTTTCCTAGCGGCGGGAATAAACCATCAACTAGTTTTGTGGTGTTACGGAAAATTGCCCCAATTTCAAAGAGTGCAAAATCTCGCGCGCCTCTAGAAAGATTTCGTTGTGCTGCTGCAATTAATCCTGGAATCAAATGCGTGCGCATCAAAGGCGTTTCTTCAGACATCGGATTGGCGATTCTGAAAGTAGCTGCGCGTTCGCCGGTGTAGTTAAGAGCTTTCATGGTTGATTCGGCCACGAATGGGAAATTTTGAACTTCAGTTAAGCCACGAGCTGCAAGAGAGGCGGCAATAGTGCGGCGGCGTTGTTGCACTGGCGTCAAAGATGCGGCGTAAGGACTTCGTGGCAGTACTGATGGGATTTGGTCATAGCCAACAATGCGTGCTACTTCTTCAACTAAATCTGCTGGGATTTGTAAGTCTGATCGCCACGAAGGTGGATCAACTTTCCAACTCTTAGTATCAACATCGCAACCTACAGTTGTGAGCGCTTTAGCAATAATTTCGTTAGGTAGTTCGGTACCCAAGCGATTATTCACATACTTGGGATCGAGCTCAATGATCGCCGGATATCTCTCTTCGCCCGAAACTGAGGTTCCTACATAGGCAGCTCCACCTAGCGAAATCATTAACTCGGCTGCTCGAGCTGATGCAAACTCAGCTAATGAGGGATCAACACCGCGTTCTAGCCGGCGAGATGCTTCCGTTGAAAGCTTGTGACGCCGAGAGTTCTTAGCAATCGCAATTGGATCAAATCGAACAGCTTCAATCGCAATCGATGTTGTGCTCTCAGTAATTTCAGAATCAAGTCCACCCATAGTGCCAGCCAGAGCTAGAACTTGTTTGGCATCGCGCACCACAAGATCACTAGAAGCCAGTTCTCGTTCTTGGCCATCAAGGGTGGTGAACTTGCTCTTATCTTTGGCATAAGTAATCTCAAGGCCATCAGCTATTTTCGCACGATCAAAGGCATGCAGCGGTTGACCAAGTTCGATCATTACATAATTAGTGACGTCAACAGCGAGTGAAATCGAACGCATGCCAACCTTCTCGATACGACGACTCAACCAAATTGGAGATGCTGCCTTCGGATTGAAGTTATCAAGTGAACGAAGTAAAGCCACCATCGCGCCATCGGAGATCTTGATCGGTGTGCCTGTGCCGGTTTCGGAAAACGTGAGTGATTTAGCATGTGTAATCGGGTCAGTGAAATTCAACGCAAGGGCTCCAGCTATTTCCCGAGCCGCTCCACGGATGCTTAGCGCGTAACCACGATCGGGGTTCACTGCAATGTCAAAGGTAGTGTCGTTGATTTGAAGTAACTCGATCGCGTCTTGTCCAACAGCGGCTGATCCTTCAGCTAAAACAATGATTCCGGAATGGTCTTCGCCTAGGCCCAACTCTTTTGAAGAGCAGATCATGCCGTTACTTGTTTTGCCGTAAGTCTCACGCGCACCGATTGCAAAGTTACCTGGCAATACGGCTCCTGGCAAAGCTGCGATAACTAAATCATTTACCGCAAAATTACGGGCACCGCAGATTACAAAACGATTTTGGCCTTCGTTGCAATCTAATTCAACATAGCGAATGGGTTTTTTATGCTCGGCTAACTCTTCAATGGCTAATACTCGAGCAACTACAAGTGGACCGGTTAAATCAGCACCCTGCTTGCTAACCGCTTCAATTTCAAAGCCGACTCGAACAAAAGCATCTGCAATAGTTTCATCGGAAATACCAGATAGATCAACGAAATCATTAACCCAAGAACGTGGAATTAGCATTAGAGGCCAACTCCAAACTGACGAGTGAAGCGCAAGTCGCCTTCAACAATTTCATGTAGATCGGTGATGCCATGGCGAACCATCAGGGTGCGCTCAAGACCCATACCGAAAGCAAAGCCGCTAAATTCGTTGGTGTCCACGCCACAGGTTTCGAGCACTTTTGGATTAACCATTCCGCAGCCGCCCCATTCAATCCAGCGACCATTAAAGAAGACATCGACTTCAGCACTCGGTTCAGTAAATGGGAAGAAAGATGGGCGCAGTCTGGTCGTTACATCAGGACCAAACATGTGACGCGCGAAATTATCGAGGGTGCCCTTTAGGTGCGCCATTGAAATTCCACGATCAACAACCAAACCTTCAACTTGGTGGAAAACTGGACTATGAGTTGCATCAAGTTCATCGGCACGAAATGTGCGACCCGGCGAAATAATGTAAATAGGTGGTTCGCTTGTAAGCATCGTGCGAATCTGAAGTGGCGATGTTTGAGTACGCAGCACTAGCCCAGCGCTGAGTGGCTCAACGAAGAAAGTATCTTGCATGGTGCGAGCTGGATGATCAGCTGGAATATTTAGCGCATCAAAATTCAACCAACTTGATTCAAGTTCTGGGCCTTCAACTACTGAATAACCTTGTGCCAAAAAGAAATCGCTAATGTCATTTTTGATGATTGTTATGGGGTGCAATCCCCCAGCATGAGTTAGCTTTGCAGGAAGCGTTATGTCTACAACTTCTTCGAGCAAAATCTTCTGATCACGAGCAATCTCTAACCGTGCAGTCTCATCAGCTAAAGCAGAGGCAATCGCTGCTTTAGCTTCGCCGATAATTTTTCCAAAGGAAGCCTTTTCATCCGGTGAAAGTGAGCCAAGGCCACGACTAGCAAGTGAGATCGGAGCCTTATCGCCAGTGTGGGCTAACCGAGCCGCCTTGAGATCATCGAGGTCACCAGCTACTGCAAATGCCAACTTGGCAGCACTGACCCATTCGTTGATTTCTTGCGGATTCATGTGCGTAAGTCTACTTGGTCGACTTTACTTATCGTCGGCAATTTTTGCGGTTAGTTCAAATAAAACTATGGCAGCCGCTGATGAAAGATTAAGGCTCTCGGCATTGCCGCCCATCGGAATCGATAACGCTGTCGCGGATTGCGGAATTTGTAATCCAGCTAAACCACGTGCTTCGTTTCCGAAAATAAGGAGCGTATCTCCAGCTACTTCATAATCACGAACTGAGGTTTTACCATCTGCGGCTAACGTGGCAAATGCTAGATTTGGAAATACCTGTTGCATATTTTCTAGCGAGACTCTTTCAAAAATTGGTAGGTGCCAAAGCGAGCCGGCGGTTGAGCGAACTACCTTAGGCGAATACATATCAACACTACCTGGCGAGGTGATTACGGCCGTAGCCCCTAGTGCGTCTGCTGATCGTAAGATGGTGCCGGCATTTCCAGGGTCTTGAATTTCATGTAAATAAAGCAAAATTGATTTGCCAGATAACTTCAATGTTTCCAACTGTGGATTAGGAATTTTACAAATAGCCAGAATGCCTTGTGGTGAGATGGTTTCACTCATTGCCTTCATGACCGCATCGGTTACATCTTCACATTTGAATTTTGCTAAGTCGATCTGGTCATTCTCTAACCGAGATCGGCCATTGGCAGTTAGATATAGGGCATCTACTTGATCAGTAGCTTTCGCCTTAATGGCTTCGCGCACAAACTGTGCACCTTCGGCAACATAACGCGCGCTTTCACGACGTTCTTTAGCGCCTTTTGAACTGATAAGAGCCTTCACCCGCACGATATGTGGCGAGTGAAGGCTCTCGATCATTACTTCTAGTTTCGATTAACGAATTAAAGTGCAGCTAAAGTCTTGCGAGCAACTTCAACGAGCGCCTTGAAAGTCGCTGGGTCATTAGTTGCTAGCTCTGAAAGTAAACGGCGATCAACTTCAACGCCAGATTCCTTTAGACCTTGGATCAAACGGTTATAAGTAAGACCGTTTTCACGAGCTGCTGCATTGATACGTTGGATCCAGAGACGACGGAAATCGCCTTTCTTATCCTTACGATCGTTGAAGGCATAAACCATTGAGTGGGTAACTTGCTCTTTCGCCTTGGTGAAAAGACGTGAACGTTGACCGCGGTAACCGCTAGCACGTTCTAGAGTTGTACGACGCTTCTTGGCTGCGTGGACTCCGCGTTTTACTCTCATTTAAGTGCTCCTTACTTCAAACCAAGCATGCGCTTGGCTGTTGTTGCAACGGTTGGCTTAGCTGCGGACTCAGTGCTCAAACGTCGTGTAATACGTGAGGACTTGCGCTCGAGTAAGTGGCGCTTTCCGGCGCGCTCGTGCATTACTTTTCCGGACCCAGTAATGCGGAATGTCTTCTTCGCACCACTGTGGGTTTTCATCTTTGGCATCTTGGGTCTCCCGTTGCTAGTTCTTATTCGGTCTCTGCTGCAGCTGCTGCCGCATCGGCTTTTGCTTTACGCGCTGCCTTTGCTTCTGCTACTGCTTCAGTCTTGCGCTTAGTTGGACCAAGCACCATTGTCATATTTCGTCCCTCTTGTTTAGGGGCGAATTCAACAAAAGCAATTTCTGCCACATCTTCTGCAAGACGTTGCAAGATCTTGTAACCGAGTTCAGGACGCGTTTGTTCGCGACCACGGAATTGCATTGTCACTTTGACCTTGTCGCCACCTTTTAAGAACTTCTCGATGTGATTCCGTTTGGTCTCATAATCGTGAGTCTCGATCTTTGGTCGCATACGTACTTCCTTCACCACGATGTGGGTCTGGTTTTGGCGTGCTTCCCGAGCTTTCTGCGCGATCTCGTATTTATACTTTCCGAAATCCATGATCTTGCAGACTGGTGGATTAGCTTCTGGTGCGATCTCAACTAAGTCGAGACCAACTTCATCAGCCATCTGTAGCGCAACTTCGATATCTACTACGCCAACTTGTTCACCGGTGTAACCGATTAAACGAATTTGGGGTGTACGAATTCGATCGTTGATACGTGGGTCAGTTGTGATATTTGCTCCTCTATTTCGGTTTGCTTTTGGTTTGCTGGTACTTCGCGCTCAGTAACCGCGCCATGCAAAATAAGCAACCGCGAAGGAGCTCAATTTCAGTTGAAAAGGCTTCAACTAAGTTGAACTCACGACTTACCAGGAATCTAGAAGATTCTTAGGTGGGAGCGGTAACTCCTCTTGCAGTAGCGAACTACTGGTCTGTGGCAAAGGGTACTAGAGGGTTGGGCAAAGGCGAAATTGAGCGTGAGCAGCTCCATCTAGCCCATCGCATGGACGCCACCGTCGACGTGGATGATCTCGCCGGTGGTCTTTGGGAACCAATCAGATAGCAGCGCTACAACTGCTTGAGCAGCTGGCACTGGATCAGTTACATCCCAAGCTAATGGGGAACGCGAGTTCCAGACCTCTTCAAAATCTGAAAATCCAGGAATTGCTTTTGCTGCCATAGTTTTAATTGGCCCGGCCGCAACTAAATTAACGCGAATATTTTCCGCACCTAAATCACGAGCTAAATAGCGCGAAGTAGATTCAAGCGCAGCTTTGGCCACGCCCATCCAGTCATACTTTGGCCACGCAACTGTGGCATCGAAATCAAGGCCCACGATCGATGCCCCACCAGTGAATAACGGACGAGTTGCCATAGCAAGTGACTTAAATGAATACGCCGAGACCTGCATTGCAGTTGCGACATCAGCCCACTCGGTGTTTAAGAAATTACCACCAAGGGCAGCCTCTGGTGCAAAACCAATTGAATGCACTACCCCATCGAGACCATCAACATGTTCGCGTACTCGAGATTCAAGTGCAGCTAAATCAGCATCATTTGTTACATCAAGTTCAATCACTGGGGCCGGTTGCGGCAATCGACCAGCAATGCGTGTGGTTAGCGACATTACTCGACCATAAGAAGACAAGATTACGGTGGCGCCTTCTTCTTGGGCTAAACGCGCAATATGAAAAGCGATCGAGGCATCAGTTAAAACACCAGTTACTAATATTTTCTTACCGGCCAGAATTCCCATAATTAGTGACCCATTCCTAATCCGCCATCAACTGGAATTACTGCACCAGTTATATAGCTTGCTTGTGGCGATGCTAAGAAAGTTACTACGTCGGCAATTTCTTCAGCTGAACAAAAACGTTGCATCGGTACTGATTTAGCAATCTCATCACGTCGTTTTTCATCCAAGGTGGCGGTCATATCTGTCTCAACAAAACCGGGTGCCACAACATTGGCAGTGATGCCACGGCTTCCTAATTCGCGAGCAAAAGATCGTGCCATTCCAACTAAGCCAGCTTTGCTTGCAGAGTAATTAACTTGCCCGGCGGAACCAGAAAGTCCAACAACTGAACCAATGAAAATCAGCCGACCACGTCTTAATTTCAATAACCCTTTTGTTGCTCGACGGGCAGCACGAAATGCGCCTGTTAGATTGGCATCAATAACATCTTCAAAATCTTCATCACTCATGCGCATCGATAGCGTGTCTTTAGTGACGCCTGCATTGCACACCACAATCTCTGGTGCGCCCCAAGTTTGCTCAATTAAGTCAAACCCAGCATCTACGCTTTCGGTTGAAGTGACATCCATCTGTACCGATTTATATTCAGCCGGCGCTGGCCCAGATCGATAGGTGACGATTACCGTATAGCCGGCCGCCGTTAGAGATTTAGCGATTGCCGAACCTATGCCGCGATTGCCGCCAGTTACCAATGCGATTGCGCTCATAGTCGGCAAGGCTACTCGTTACTTCTGCGTAAACCTAAGAACACATCTACTCTAGGCACATGGCTGAAGAGATTTATGACGTAACCAACGCCCAACCTGGTTTGAGCGGTGATCAAGGAGCTCGCCAGAAAAGATATTTCATCTCAATGATGGTCCGCACTCTTTGTTTCATCCTTACCGTGATTACGCCAAGTCCATTTCGCTGGTTCTTCCTAGCTGGCGCAATAGGACTGCCTTATATTGCAGTAGTAATCGCAAATGCTGGGCGCGAAACAATGGCGCCTGGTAGAGCTGTAATCAAAGAGAAACGTCGCTCGATTTCTTAAGCTCGAACTACGATTAGAATCTGGTTATGCGCGCTCGTGAAAAATTTGTTTTTCTCAAGTCACTTGTGGCGCTCGCACTTATCTGTCTCTGCTTAATCGCCGCGCAATGGCAATACCATCGTGGCGTCGACCGACATGCGCGTAACTCCATGATTGAAGCAAACATTGCAGCGCCAAATATTTCTCTGGCCTTGGCAGCTAGCGATTTAGTTAAGAATGAATGGCGCACAGTAAGTACAACTGGCTCATTCGATGCTGGTCAAACTATCCTGCTACGCAATAGATACTTCGAAGGTAAATATGGTTTTGAGTTTCTCACACTTTTTGTAACGTCAAGTGGTCAGCAGTTCTGGGTTGATCGCGGTTGGTTGGTCGCTGGCAAAGATGCCTTAACAGCACCAGTGATTCCCTCAACGCCAACTGGTGAGGTTGAGGTTTCTGGTCGCCTTCGATTAGATACATCACTGCCGCGCGGATCATTCTTTGCGCTACCACCTAATGGAACTGGCTTAATCAGTAAATGGAATGCGCAGCAGGAAGTTGTTACCGAAGGTTTTTATCTGGACTTACTCAATGGATCAACGAGTGAACTAACGCCGAGCGTTGCAGCGCAATTGCCTGAACTTAGTGATGGCCCGCATATGGCATACGCACTGCAATGGGTTTTCTTTGCCGGCTTAGTTGGTTACGGAAGAATTCTAATCCGCAGATCCAGATAAATCCTGGCGATTGTAAAGTTCGGCATATAAACCATTTTTCGAAACTAAATCATCGTGAGTGCCACGTTCAACAATGATGCCTTTTTCGAGGACCAAAATCTGATCCGCATCACGCACAGTGCTCAGTCGGTGCGCAATTACCAAACTAGTGCGACCCTTTAGTGCAGCGCTCAGGGCTTGATGGACCAGAGCTTCGTTCTCCGAGTCCAAATGCGCAGTTGCTTCATCGAGGATTACTACCTGTGGAGATTTCAAAAGTAATCGAGCAATTGCTAAGCGCTGCTTTTCGCCGCCAGATAAGCGATGTCCACGCTCTCCCACCATTGTGTCAAAACCGTTTGGTAACGAAGCAACTAAAGACCAGATTTGCGCTGCCTCGCAGGCTGCCTGCATTTCTGCTTCGGTCGCATCCGGTTTTGCGTAACGCAGATTTTCACCGATCGTGTCATGGAACAAATGCGCATCTTGCATTACCACGCCAATGTTCTCGCGTAGTGAATTCATGGTCAGATCGCGAATATCAATGCCACCAACTTCAATTGATCCGTCTGTCACATCGTAAAGACGTGGAACTAGCGCGCTGATTGTGGTCTTACCTGCCCCAGATGGACCAACCAGAGCAGTCATAGTTCCTGGCTTGGCTGTGAAAGTTAGCCCATTTAGAACTACGCCACTTTCAACAGTTTCAGGTTTTGCCACTGACTCAAGAGATGAAAGCGAAATTTCTTCAGCTTTTGGATATGCAAACGAAACACTTTTAAAATCAATCGCGAAATCTTTGCCAACTAATTCTTTAGCATTGGGGCGATCTTGCACCATCGGTGCAAGATCTAAAACTTCGAAGATGCGTTCAAAGGAAACTAGCGCTGTCATAACATCGATACGTACATTAGAAAGAGCAGTAAGTGGTCCGTAAAGGCGCGCTAACAAAGCCGTAATCGCTAACAATGTTCCGACAGTTACCGTGCCATTAATCGCAAGGTGCCCACCAATGCCATAAGCAATTGCAGTAGCAACAGCGGCAATGCTGGTTAGTGCGATAAAGAAGATTCGGTTAAGTAACGCGATCTCAATGCCGATATCTGCAACCTTACGGGCTCGGGAGCGGAAATAGTTTTTTTCATCGCTCTGTCGGCCATAAAGCGAAACCAACATGGCACCAGAAACATTAAAACGCTCAGTCATCGTTGAAGACATTTCAGCATTTACGTTAAATGACTGCCGGGTTAGAGATTGCAACTTCTTTCCGACCCATTTAGTAGGGATAAGAAATAGCGGTAAAAGCAGCAGCGAAACAATCGTGATCTGCCACGACAGAACAAGCATTGTGCCAATTACCAAGACCAAACTCACTGAGTTGCTCAGCACGCCAGAGAGAGTGGCAGTAAAGGCCTGCTGCGCGCCAATGACATCGGAATTGATTCGCGAAATGAGTGCGCCGGTCTGGGTGCGCGTAAAGAAAGCGACAGATTGCTTTTGAACATGTTCAAAAACTTCTGAGCGTAAGTCGTAGATGAGACCTTCACCGATTCGAGCCGAGAACCAGCGACCAAAGATGCTAATGAGTGAATCGAAAATTGCGATGAAAGCAACCGCTAAAGCTAACTTGGTAACTAAAGCGCCATCTTTGGGAATCACACCTTTATCAATTAATTCACGAAGCAAGAGCGGCGAAGTAACAATTAGAAACGCTTCAATAACAACGGTGATTAAGAAAATAGTTATGTAAGTCTTATATGGTTTGGAATAGGAGACGATTCGCTTAACGGTACCTGGCTTTAACTTCTGATTTTTTACTGATGGATCTGCGGTCATGGACCGAAAGGTCATCCAGACGGCTTGGTTAGACATTTATCAAACCGTGAAGCCGAGAGCGCGCAGCTGATCTCTTCCGTCGTCAGAAATCTTATCTGGACCCCAAGGCGGCATCCATACCCAATTGATTTTCACATCGCTAGTAAGGGGGGCAAGTGCTTGACGAGTCTGATCTTCAATTACATCTTGAAGCGGGCAGGCGGCTGAAGTAAGAGTCATATTCAAAATCGCGATATTGTTTTCATCGACCATGACATCGTAAATCAAGCCTAGGTCAACCACATTGATGCCGAGCTCAGGATCAACTACATCCTTCATCGCCTCGGTTACATCATCAATCGCTGCTGTCATCGCATATCCCCTATTTATCTTCTATGAACTAGTCGGAAGTCTATCTATAACTTGGCTTGAGCTTGCACAACTGCATCTTTATAGGCCATCCAGCCCAGTAACGCGCACTTGATTCGAGCCGGAAACTTTGAGACGCCAGCCATGGCAACGGCATCTTCAAGAATCGCATCGTCTCCGACCATGGTGCCCTTGCTCTGCATTAATTCAGTGAAATTATTAAGAATCAGATCTGCCTCAGAAATGCTTTTGCCTAACAATAAATCACTCAAGATCGAAACGCTGGCCTGCGAGATTGAACAACCTACGCCATCCCAGGTAATTGCTGCCACTTTATCGCCGTCGAGAGCTACGTTAAGAGTTATCTCATCGCCACAGCTGGGATTTACATGATGCACCTGTGCATCGTAAGTAGCGGCTAAACCCTTATGCTGCGGACGCTTGTAATGATCAAGGATGACTTCTTGATAGAGGCTATCTAATTGCATTACCTATCACCGAAATACTTTTGGGCTCCGAGAATTCCTTCGATAAGCGCATCTACATCTTGCTCGTCGTTGTAAAGATATAGAGAGGCCCGAGTTGTAGCTTGCACGCCTAACTTGCGAGTTAGTGGCCAAGCACAGTGATGACCAGTACGAACTGCAATTCCTTGCGAATCTAGGTACTGGCCTAAGTCATGTGGATGAATGTCGCCAAAGGTAAATGAGGCCACTGCCCCGCGTTCAACCATTTCAAGTGGGCCAACAAGTTTCAGATCAGGAATCTCCTGTAAGCGCTTAAGTAAGTAGCTGCCTAAAACTTGCTCGTGCTGGTAAATATCATCCATGCCAATTTGCATTAAGTAATCAAGCGCCGCACCTAGGCCAACTGCTTGGGCCATATTTGGCACACCTGCTTCATGACGTCTTGGTGAAGGCGCCCAGGTTGCATCAGTCATAGTTACGTTTTCGATCATTGACCCACCGAAAAGAAATGGTGGTAAATCTTTAAGTAGCTCTGCGCGACCCCACAAGACACCGATGCCAGTTGGGCCTACCGCCTTATGCCCAGAAAAAGTCAGAAAATCAACATCTAACTCTTTGACGTTAACTGGCATATGCGGCGCAGATTGACAGGCATCGAGAACTACGACCGCACCTACTTCGTGAGCACGAGCAACTATTGCAGCAAGTGGATTAACTGTGCCCAGAACGTTTGACTGGTGAGTTAGTGCAACAACTTTAGTATTTGGGGTAATAATTTCAGTTAATTTAGAAAGATCTAAGCGGCCATCAGGTGTTACTTCAAACCAGGTGAGTTCAGCACCACTGCGCTTGGCCAACTGCTGCCAAGGAATTAAATTTGCGTGATGTTCCATTTCAGTGACCACGATGCGATCTGTTGATGTCAAATTAAAACGATTATCGCTACCGCCATTGCTAAAAGCATAAGCAAGTAGGTTCAGACTCTCGGTGGCGCCTTTAGTGAAAATGATTTCATCAACACTGCCACCTAAGAATTTAGCCACGGTTTCGCGAGCACCTTCATAAGCGTCAGTTGCCTCTTCAGCTAATTGATGCGCACCTCGGTGAACCGCTGCATTGTGCATGCGATAGAAATTACTTTCAGCCTCGATAACTGAATTCGGTTTCTGGCTTGTGGCGCCAGAATCCAAATAAACCAACCTTTTGCCCTCGCGAATAGTGCGCTTGAAGATTGGAAAATCTTGGCGCACTACACGAGGATCGAAGGCCATCTTTTTACTTGCTTACATACTCGGCATAGCCATTTGCTTCTAGCTTTTCAGCTAACTCTGGTCCGCCTTCTTCAACAATGCGGCCATCAGCAAATACATGTACGAAGTCTGGTTTGATGTAGCGCAAGATGCGGGTGTAGTGAGTAATTAGCAATACCCCTAGATCGTTATCTGCTTTAGCGCGAACTACACCTTCAGAAACAATTCGAAGAGCATCAACATCTAGTCCTGAGTCGGTCTCATCAAGGATCGCAATCTTTGGCTTAAGTAGTTCTAACTGCATAATTTCATGACGCTTCTTTTCGCCACCAGAGAAACCTTCATTTACATTACGTTCAGCGAAAGAAGGATCCATGCTGAGCGCAGACATAGCTGACTTAACTTCGCCAACCCAAGTACGTAACTTAGGAGCTTCGCCGCGAAGTGCAGTTGCCGCAGTGCGAAGGAAGTTAGAAACTGAAACACCTGGTACTTCTACGGGATATTGCATTGCAAGGAATAAGCCAGCGCGAGCACGCTCATCAACAGTCATATCAAGAAGATCAACACCATCGAGAGTTACGGTGCCACCAGTGATCTGATATTTAGGGTGACCTGCAATTGAGTAAGCCAACGTAGATTTACCAGAGCCGTTTGGTCCCATGATTGCGTGGGTTTCACCGCTCTTGATAGTTAGGTCTACACCCTTCAAGATTTCAACTGGGCCGTTCTCAGTATCAACTGAAACTTTAAGGCCGCGAATTTCTAGTGTACTCATAACAATCCTCTACTTAACTTCAACGGTTACGGAATCTCCGTCAACCACTACTGCATAAACATCAACTGGTGCTACTGCCGGAAGTGTCAATGCGACTCCGGTACGTAAATCAAACTCTGCGCCATGTAACCAACATTCAATCTTGAACCCCGTGACATCGCCTTCAGAAAGCGAAGCATCGGAGTGGCTACATGTGTCACCAATAGCAAATACTTCGGAACCAACACGAGTAACACAGATTGATTTGCCATCTTTCTCGATTAACACTGGCTTGCCCTCAAGCAAATTTGAAAGTTTCAAATCACTCATTGGGCGCCTGCTTTTTCGAGTTCTTGATCAATGCGAGTCATTAAGCGATCTTGAATCTCTGCATTACCAATTTCAGAAACGATTTCGTTGAAGAAGCCGCGAACCACTAAGCGACGAGCATCTTCAACTGCAATACCGCGAGACATCAAATAAAACAGTTGTTCATCATCAAAGCGGCCTGTAGTACTTGCGTGCCCAGCGCCAACGATTTCGCCAGTTTCAATTTCTAGATTCGGAACTGAATCTGCGCGAGCGCCATCACTTAGTAGCAAGTTTCGGTTTAGTTCGTAAGTGTCAGTACCTTCGGCAGCTGCACGAATAAACACATCGCCAATCCAAACTGTGTGGGCATCTTGGCCAGCAAGTGCGCCTTTGTAATTAACTCGAGATTTAGCATTTGGCACCAAGTGATCAACGAACATGCGGTGCTCGAAGAATTGCCCAGCTGTTGCAAAATAAACACCAAGTAGCTCGACAGATGCACCTTGGCCCTTGAATTCAACCGTTGGAAGTAAACGAACTACATCTCCGCCAACTGTCACAATGATTGATTTAAAGGTGGCATCTCTATCAACGATGGCATGTTGACGTCCAGCATGGATTGTCTTTGAATCCCATTCCTGCAGTGAAACCACAGTTAAGTTAGATCCTGGTTCGCAAATGATCTCAATATCTTCGGCAAGTAAATGATCACCAGAATTTTCGATGATTACGGTTGCTTTGGCATTTGCGCCGATGCGAAGCTGAACTCGAGAAAGCTCGGCATCCATTAATCCGCCCGCAAGGCGATGAAGTGAGATTGGTTCAGCTAACTCAGTATTAGCTGCAATTTTTAAGACAGTAATTTCGCTGGCTGCTTCATGAATTCGTCCAACGATTACATCGTCAGTTGCCGATTCAGCCGATACTAATTCGCGACCAATTCGCTCAAAAGTTACCCCGGCAGGAGCGCTACCAGTTAGGGCCAAAGTATTGCGAGTTGCTAATTTGAAAGTGCCATTGTGTAAGCCACCAAGACGTTTGAGCGGAGTAAACCGCCAAGCCTCTTCGCGCCCAGTAGGCGTTAAGTAGTTAGTAGTAAGGGTCGACATATTTAATTAACCAACCGCGCCTTCCATTTGGAGTTCGATCAAGCGGTTTAGCTCGAGTGCGTACTCCATTGGTAGTTCGCGGGCGATTGGTTCAATAAATCCACGTACGATCATCGCCATAGCTTCATCTTCAGTTAAGCCACGTGACATTAGATAGAAGAGTTGATCATCACTCACTTTAGAAACTGTTGCTTCGTGACCCATTGATACATCGTCTTCGCGAATATCAACATAAGGATAAGTATCTGAACGAGAAATGGTGTCCACCAATAGCGCATCACACTTAACCGTGCTCTTTGAATGATGCGCACCTTCTTGAACCTGTACTAAGCCGCGGTATGAAGTACGACCGCCACCACGTGCTACTGATTTAGAAATTACTGATGAAGATGTGTAAGGCGCTGCGTGAACCATCTTGGCGCCGGAATCTTGGTGTTGACCTTCGCCCGCAAATGCTAATGAAAGTGTTTCACCCTTTGCATGTGGACCCATTAAGAAAATTGCTGGGTACTTCATGGTTACCTTCGAACCGATGTTGCCATCGACCCATTCCATAGTCGCACCTTCAGCACATGTTGCACGCTTAGTTACTAAGTTATAAACGTTGTTCGACCAGTTTTGAATTGTGGTGTAACGAACACGAGCACCCTTCTTAACAATGATCTCAACTACAGCTGAGTGCAGTGAATCTGACTTGTAAATTGGCGCTGTGCAGCCTTCAACATAATGAATGTATGAATCTTCATCAGCGATGATCAAAGTTCGTTCGAACTGTCCCATGTTCTCAGTGTTAATACGGAAATAAGCCTGTAGTGGAATATCTACATGTACGCCCTTCGGAACGTAGATGAAAGAACCACCTGACCACACTGAAGTATTAAGAGCGGCAAACTTATTATCGCCAACTGGAATAACGGTGCCGAAGTACTCTTTGAACAGTTCTGGGTGCTCTTTTAGAGCTGAATCGGTATCAAGGAAAATAACGCCTTGCGCCGCTAAATCTTCACGAATTGAGTGGTAAACAACTTCTGACTCATATTGCGCTGCAACACCTGAAACTAAACGCTGCTTTTCAGCCTCTGGAATACCTAAGCGATCATAAGTATTCTTAATTTCTTCCGGTAGGTCATCCCATGTAGTCGCTTGCTTTTCTGTTGAGCGCACGAAGTACTTAATCGTGTCAAAGAAAATACCGCTTAAGTCTGAACCCCAATTTGGCATTGGTTTCTTTTCGAAGAGGGTTAAACCTTTTAGGCGCAGGTCAAGCATCCACTGTGGCTCGGATTTCTTCGCAGAGATATCGCGAACTACTTCCTCGTTAATGCCGCGCTTTGAATTTGCACCAGCATCGTTCTTATCGGACCAACCGAATTCATAATTGCCGAGTCCGTCGAGTTCTGGATGTGCGATGGTCATTAGTTGCCTCTCCGAGCACTAGTTTTGTTTACTGCATTTGGAATATATGTTGTGCAAACACCGTCGCCGTGTGCGATCGTTGCTAAACGTTGAACGTGAGTACCAAGTAACGCCGAGAATGCCGCAGTTTCGGCTTCGCAAAGTTCTGGAAATTCAGCTGCAACGTGCGCGATCGGACAGTGATGCTGACAAATTTCTTCGCCCATTTTTCGTTCGATAACAGTTGCTGCGTAACCTTGCTCAGTTAGAAAAGTTGCTAGGCCTTCGGTCTTATTCGAAACCCTCTTAAGCGCTTCAATACCTTTACGTTCAATGTCATCGGCGCGAGTTTTAGCAAAAGCTTGAACTAGATGCGCACCCGATTGCGCGGACATAAATTTAAGTGCTGCAACTGCTAAGTCATCGTATGAATGCTCAAATTTTTCACGACCCTGATCGGTCATAACAAATACTTTGGAAGGGCGACCCCGACCGCGGGAAAGGCCGATATGCGGTTCGCGCGCTTCTAGGACTCCATCTGAAATCAAATTATCGAGGTGGCGTCGGATGCCAGCCGGAGTCAGCGCCAACCGCTCGCCTAGAGCTACGGCAGTTGAAGGTCCATTTTCCAGAATTGAGCGTGCGATTGCGTCACGGGTACGCAAATCATCGCCTGCTGGCGGAGCGCTCATTATCTGGCTTTTCACAACAGTAATGTATCGTAAATCGAGGGTTTCCTCTCATTCAAGAGGAGTGATGGGCGCCTCAGGCTTGGCCACTGCCCGCTGGCATAGGGTTGGGCTATGCCATTCCTCTACCTTTTACTGGTATTTCAAACTGGCATTGTGTTAACCGGTGCCGCAG
This sequence comes from Candidatus Nanopelagicaceae bacterium, assembly GCA_947488635.1. Lineage (GTDB taxonomy): Bacteria > Actinomycetota > Actinomycetes > Nanopelagicales > Nanopelagicaceae > Planktophila. The sequence goes on along the minus strand of CANLAY010000001.1, from coordinate 5,016 downwards.
TACGAATCACTGGCTCGGGGTTGGGTTGTCCGACTTGGCCAGAATGTACATACGGCTCTTACGTCCCAGTTGCAGGCCAAGCTGAAGGTGCTTTCCATGCCTGGATTGAATTTGGCAATCGACTACTGACTTTCTTGCTTTTGTTTGCGGCTGTTGCCGTAGTTATTTATGCGATTAGGAAAGCTCGGCGCGATTTGCTTTGGCGCGCACTGTTACAAGTTCTTGGAATTTTTGGTCAAGGAATTATTGGTGGAATCACTGTTCTAACGGACTTAAATCCATTAGCAGTAGCAAGTCACTTTATTCTTTCCATATTTCTCATTGCAGGTGCTGTTTCAATTGTTGCCCGCGGACGGTCACCCCTTATTTCAATTCGTCCCACTGAAACTAAAGTAAAAATCTTGGCACATGCACAAGTTCTACTCACATTTATTGTGATTGTGATTGGCACATTAGTAACCGGCTCTGGCCCACATGCTGGCGATTTAGATGCTCCGCGTTTGAATCTGGATGAACGAGCAATTACTTGGCTTCATGCTGATGCTGTGATTGCGCTTCTTGGTGTTTCACTAGCACTTCTTGTGCTTTCCGAAATATCACCTGAGACAAAACGCCGAGTTAAGATTTTCTTTGCCGTAACTCTGGTGCAGGGTTTGATCGGATACCTGCAGTATGTTCTAGGTTTACCTGAACTTCTAGTAATTATTCATGTGCTCGGATCAACCCTGGTCTGGATTGCCTCATGGCGAATTTGGTTATCAATTACAACAGCAGAGCGAAGCTAGGAGAACACAATGAGCCAGATGACCGGTTGGACTGAGTTAGATAATCAGGCCGTCACCTACGCCCGCGCCCTTGCAATGGATGCGGTACAGAAGGCGGGCAATGGCCATCCAGGTACTGCGATGGCACTTGCTCCCGTGGCCTATAACTTATTTCAACGCCATTTAGTTCATGATCCAGCAGATCCAAATTGGATTGGGCGCGATCGTTTCATTCTCTCTTGTGGTCACTCTTCAATAACTCTTTACACGCAACTTTTCTATAGTGGTTATGGGTTAGAGATGGCTGATTTACAGTCATTTCGTACTTGGAATTCACTAACTCCGGGCCACCCTGAATTTGGTCATAGTGCCGGCGTTGAAATGACGACTGGCCCATTAGGTCAAGGTGTAGCAACTGCGGTCGGTATGGCAATGGCTGCGCGATACGAACGTGGTTTATTTGATCCCGCTACTGCTGTTGGAAAATCTTTATTCGATCACACTATTTGGGTAATTTGTTCTGATGGTGATTTAGAAGAAGGCGTTAGTGCTGAAGCTTCATCATTGGCTGGCACGCAAGAGCTTGGTAACTTGGTGATGATTTACGATGACAATCGCATTTCAATTGAAGGCGATACTCATAACGCATTTACCGAAGATGTTTCTGCGCGCTACCGGGCATATGGTTGGCAAGTAATTGATGTTCCAGCTGCTGCAGATGGTCGCATTGATCTACCAGCAGTTGATGCTGCGATGATCTCGGCAAAAACTGAACTAACCAAGCCATCACTAATTCGTATGCACTCTGTAATTGCTTGGCCGGCACCAAAAGCAAAAGGAACTGCTGGCTCACATGGTTCAGCCCTTGGCGCAGAAGAGATTGCTGAAACCAAAAAGATTTTAGGATTGAATCCGGACGAACATTTTGCACTGCCTGCTGATGTTTTCGCACACGTGCGCAAAGTTAAAGATCGTGGCGCGCAGGTACGGAAGAATTGGGATGCCCGTCTGAAAACTTGGCAAGCTGGCAATCCAAGTGAAGCAGCGTTATTAAATCGTTTGCAAAGTAAAGAGCTACCAGCTGGCTGGGATTCAGAACTACCCGTATTTGAAGCCGGCACACAACTAGCTACCCGCGCTGCATCTGGAAAAGCAATCAACGCACTAGCAAAGAAGATGCCTGAACTTTGGGGTGGATCAGCTGATTTAGCTGGCAGCAATAACACCGATATTGATGGTGGCGGATCTTTCTTACCAGCGACAAGTGCAATTATGAATGCAAACCCATACGGCCGCATTGTTCACTTTGGAATTCGCGAACATGCAATGGGATCCATTCTCAACGGCGCTGCACTTCATGGCTTATCTCGTTCCTTCGGTGGAACTTTCTTAGTCTTTAGTGATTACATGCGCCCTGCTGTTCGCTTGGCAGCGCTAATGAATATTCCAAGTACCTTTATTTGGACTCACGATTCAATTGGCGTCGGTGAAGACGGCCCAACACATCAGCCAATCGAACATTTCGCTGCTCTTCGCGCTATTCCGAATCTTGCTGTTATTCGACCAGGGGATGCCAATGAAGTTAGCGTGGCATGGCGTGAGATTATTTCCCGCCGCTCCCCTGCTGCAATCATTTTGTCGCGTCAAAATCTGCCCGTAGTTGACCGAACAACACATGCTTCTGCTGACGAAGTCGCAAAAGGCGCTTACATCCTGAAAGCTGCTAGCGGAAAAGCAAAAGTTACTTTGATAGCTACCGGCTCTGAAGTTTCACTGGCGTTAGATGTGGCAGCTGCCCTAGAAGCGAAATCAATTTCAAATGCAGTTGTTAGCGCGCCTTGCCTAGAGTGGTTTGATTCGCAACCTGCTGCTTATCGTGTTGCCGTTCTGCCCAGTGATTCACTGAAGGTAAGCATTGAAGCTGGTATTTCACAAGGTTGGCATCGCTATGTTGGCAGTGATGGCTTAACAATTTCGCTAGAACACTATGGCGCATCTGCATCAGCGCCTGTGTTGTTTAAGGAATTTGGTTTTAGTGTCGAAGCCATCGTTCCGCAGATTGAGGCAGCGCTGTAATGCAAATATCAGATCTTGCTAACGCAGGTTGCTCTGTCTGGCTAGATGATCTTTCTAGAGCTAAGTTAACTGGAACTGATGCTCATTCATTACCCCCTCGCATTAGGAATTCTGGCGTTGTTGGCGTAACCACGAATCCCGCGATCTTCAAAGCAGCCATTTCATCTGCCACTGAGTACGCCAGCGATATTGCAGCCCTCAAGGGCAAATCAGTAGAAGAAGTAATTACCAAGCTAACAACTGATGATGTGCGAATCGCTTGTGACTTATTTACCGATATTTACCGCTCTAGCAAAGGTGTAGATGGCCGCGTAAGCATTGAGGTAGATCCTCGCTCAGCACATGACACATCAGCCACAGTCAACGAAGGTAAATCACTCTGGCAAATAATTGATCGCCCTAATGTGCTAATTAAAGTTCCGGCAACTCTGGCTGGACTGCCTGCCATCACTGAGTTAATTGGTGCTGGCATCAGCGTTAATGTCACTTTGATCTTTTCTATCGAACGCTACATGCAAGTCATCGAGGCTTACATCGCCGGCATCGAGCTTGCTGCCAAGAACGGCCATAATTTAACTCAGATTCATAGCGTTGCCTCATTTTTCATTAGTCGCTTAGATACCGCCATTGATCCCATCTTAAAAGCAGATGGTGGAGTTCTGGCTCATTCACTATTAGGAGCTGCCGCTATTGCTAATGCGCACTTGGCATATGAGAAATTCGAAAAGGAATTTGCCACAAATCGTTGGCAAGAACTTTCTTCGCAAGGGGCAAATGCGCAGCGACCACTATGGGCATCAACTGGCGTTAAGGACCCAGCATATGACGACACTCGCTATGTAATGGAATTAGTTGCGCCAAATACCGTTAACACTATGCCGCAGAGCACGCTGGACGCAGTTATTGATCATGGTGTTTTCAAGGGCAATACCATTTCTGGTAAATATGAAGAAGCTCGCATTGTTTTCAATCAGCTTGCCGAACTCGGAATTTCCATCGATAAAGTCACTGCCGACTTAGAAACAGATGGTGTTAAGAAATTTGCTGATGCCTGGAACGAACTCCTGGCCAGCGTTAAAGGAGCAATGAGTTAGTGTTAAAAATATCTGGTCAAAAGCTAGGCACCATCGATCGCAGCAGCGCTCTATATAAAAAGATTTCAGCGGTAAACCCTAAGTTAGCTGCTAAAGACTCAACTATTTGGGGCTCAGCGGCCCAAGCTGAAGCAAGTGTCCGTTTGAATTGGATTGATGCACCTGAGAGTTCTCGCGAACTCTTGCCACAACTAGATGCGATTAGCGCTAAATTCCGCAACCACACCCGCGTTGTTCTCTGTGGCATGGGTGGATCATCTCTGGCACCAGAAGTAATTGCGGCGACTTATCGCAAAGAGTTATTTGTCCTGGATTCAACTGATCCGGTTTATATCCATCATGCGCTAGCTGGTGATCTTCGCGAAACAGTTGTCGTAGTTGGATCTAAATCGGGTTCGACAATTGAGACTGCATCGCAACGCGCATTATTTGCTGAAGCATTTCGTACTCTTAATCTAAATCCGATCGATCACATGGTGATTGTGACTGATCCTGATTCCCCGCTAGACAAAAGCGCTCGCGCCGACGGCTACACAGTAGTTAACGCTGATTCAAAAGTAGGTGGCCGCTTTAGCGCACTGACCGCATTTGGTTTAGTACCTGCTGCCTTAATCGGTGTTGACGCTTCGGTTCTGCTTGATGCCGCATCCGATGCAAAAGCACAAATAGTTTCCTCTGAAGTAGCAATCGATATTGCATATCTAATCAGCAACGCTGGCCAGTATTTAACTTACTGCGATTCAGCTGCCGCTCCTGGGCTCTCGGATTGGATCGAACAATTAGTAGCCGAATCAACTGGTAAGAATGAAGTTGGCCGCTTGCCAATTGTGATCGAGAATTCAACTGCAGCAGCTGGTGGCGATGCATTCAGCATTGCTTTTGACGGTAGTGCTGACTTAGTGATTTCAGGCGATCTCGGCGAACAGTTCTTCCTCTGGGAATGGGTTACTGCGCTAGTAGGCGCTGCACTTGAAATTGACCCCTTTAATCAGCCAAATGTAACTGAGGCAAAAGAGGCCACCAGTGCACTACTTACAGAGTGGAATGGTGTGCTACCTGAGTTCACACCTGATGCAATAGAT